>NZ_JVPL01000197.1:0-9267 GCF_001054655.1 Bacillus sp. 220_BSPC | reverse complement strand
AGATAACAATATTCATATACCCCCAAAATCCTTTTCTGTCTTTTTGAATTTCGACAAATCCTGTCACCAACATAAATGCCCCAAGGGAAAACATATAATAGGGCATTAACTCCAAGGTTTGAGCTATTAGACTATAACCTGATAGGACAATAACCACTATCGCTAAAATAATTCTAACCATTTTCAAAAATATATTTCCCCCTAAAAATTAAATTCTTTTACAATCATACCATTTAACACCTTTTCATTTGTATAAAAAAATGGAAATTACTTCTATCACTATCTTGCCCCGATGGTTCCATAAAAAAAAGCTGCCTTAAAGACAGCTCCGATCTCCAGCAAACGAACCCGTTACCTGCAGAATAACATTGTATAATACTACCTCATTGCACTTCCCAACATAACCATGCCAATAAATCCATATACAACGGTAACTCCCAAACCATACAAAATTAAGTTATCTTTTTTAAATAGTCTGATCAGTTCAAAGAAAGAAATTACAATCCGTAAAACCAACAATAGTCCAAATATACATAAAAATGACATCCCGAAAGCCATTGGAATCTCTGTCAATAACCTCATACCATCTGACTTATCATTTGAGATTACTCCAATTCCCATTCCAATATAAATCCACAAAAATGACCTCAATATCAATGTAAAGAATAAAATGTAGTAACGATGAACATTAGGTGCTAAAGAAGAATCCACAGACGTCATCCATTTTATAAAATACTTGATACATAACCTACACGAAATAATAGGATGTAACCACGCAAATATAAAATCTGTTTCATCGTCCTTAACATAAGAGTTCTTTCCAAATGTCATATTAATTATATTTGATTCGTTTTTCTTGTTTTTTTTCCTTTTCATCTTCAACAACCAATCTAATAGTCATAGTATAAATCGATATTCTTCAATCGAAATTATAACATAAACGAGAGTAAAACTTTTTCTGCGTTAAAGAGACATTAAGGTATAAAACAACATTAAATCACCTGCTTCCTTATTCAAGTATCCTAACCCGTTAGTTAGTTCACCTTCCTCAGAACACGAAGTACTTAATTCTAAATTTTTACAATTCATTGTTATGGAGTTTATAATGAAAATATATTCATTTAAAAACCGGAAGGGGAATGATATATGCTATCTGGAGGTTTAAAGTTTATAGTTGCAAAAGCAGATAAAGTTGATATGGATGTAAGGATGCAAATTTCTGAAATTTTTGCTGAAGGCTTTACACAATGGCTTGGCTATTTTTCCAAGGATAAAAACATCATTGCGAAGGCTTTTGCCCACATGTTTGTTTTAGATCAATTTTATGTAGCTATAGCAAATGATAAAGTTGCCGGCATGACGGCATGTACGGATGGGAAAACCTTCTCGGTAAAATTAAATAAAAAAGAGCTGAGAAAGCACTTAGGCTTCTTCAAGGGAAGCATGGCAGGGATCTTTTTAAAGAGGGAATTTGAAGCCCCTTATGAAAATTTCCCTTCAAATACAGGCTCGATTGAATTTGTCGGAACTGCTCACGAATTCAAAGGACAGGGTGTAGCATCTCAAATCATCCACCATATTTTTGAAAATACGCCGTATGACGATTACGTCATTGAAGAGGTTGCCGATACGAATATTCCGGCGATGAAATTATATAAAAAGTTGGGTTTTGAAGAATACAAAAGAAAGCCCCTTCCAGAAAAGATGTCCAAGAAAAATGGAATCAATAATCTTTTGTCTTTGAAGTATATGAAAAAGTAAGGAAAGAACGAAATGGAGGAAGAATTCTTGCCGAGAACAAAAGGACAATATGAGGCAATGAGAACTGCAACGAGAAATAAAATTCATTCGGCTGCAATAAAACTATTCGCAAAAAAAGGGTTTGCAGCTACAAATGTTCAGGATATTGCAGAGGGTGCAGGCATCAGCATCGGGTTAATGTACCGACACTATAAAACCAAAGAAGATTTATTTAATGAGCTAGTTTCCTATGCTGCAACAGGATTGGAAAAAATAGCGGAAAAGTTTCAAAGCGATGAGTCTCCAATTGAATTGATTCGACAGTTTACTTTGGAAATATTGAATGACCTTGAAAAAGATGATGCATTTGCAGAACTACTCATGCTAATGAACCAATCCTCAACGCTGGAACATCCATCTCTTCAAATTCAATATCTTAATGAACAGAGTGAAGCAATGTTAAACCAAACTGCCCGATTAATCGAAAAAGGTCAGAACCTTGGCCAGTTTAAACAAGGAAATGCTTCGGAAATGGCATTTTATTATTTTGCATCCTTACAAGGCTTAGCTATGATAAAACTTACCATGAAGAAACGTTACATTACGCCAAGTCTAAAAATAGTCACAGCGTTTTTGATTCCGGATTATCATGATTGAAGTAAAACCTGCGAACCTGAAACTCTATCCGAGGATAACATAGGCTCCGATTGAATTTGTTGGAATGGAAAAATATAGAGAAAATGTACTGCAACAACCATTATGAAATAAATTTTCCATTCCTTACTTTAATGAATTGATTTAGTGCAAAATCCAATGCGTTAAATCTTTATAGTCCTCAACAAACATGGCGCTTTAATTAAATAAAACGAGAGCACACTTGCATAATATGACTCTTCATTTATAAGCTCTTATAGGCCACCATCTAAACCGTCAATTTTCACCCCTCTACTCCATTCACGATCGATTTTTAATTCATTATTTGTAGTGGATATGGTTAATTCTCCTTCTTTTTCATAAATTTTAGATGAATTCTCGTCATAAACTTTAAATGTTGTTGTATATAAGTAATCTATTTTGCCATCACCATTTTTTCTTTGTTCTTCAAGTTTCACATCTTGTACTTCTATACTTTTATTAATTTGTTTGGATACCAATTCTGGCATTTGAAATTTCCGGTTAGCGATTTCAGCATTATATTGTTCTTCTGTTAAATATAATTTAATCTTTTCTGCGATTTCATCAAAAGTTGGGGGATTGGATGGATCTTTAATAGTATATAGTTCTTTACTATAGTTATTAAATAGTATTTCTGCCTCTTCTACTTTGACCACATTTTCCTCTTTTAGGGGTTTTTCTTCACTGTTTTCTTTGATCACATCTTTGTTACAAGCAACTGCACTAATAAACAATACAACCAAAAACAATAAACTAAGAATTTTCTTTATGATAGCCACCTCATTATCCTCAAATGAATCTACACTCTACATATTCTATACAAATTATGAATTACCCTTGTTCAACTAACCTGCCCCGTTAGTGCCATACGAAAAAGGCTGCCTCGGCAACCTTCCTTATTGAAGTAAAGCACCGTTAGTTTAAGTAGAAATCTTCACAATATTAATTTACATAAATATCATCCATTTTCCTTTAAATTAGAAGTTTTTTGTGTAAATGGGTTTAGTAATTATAATAATAGGGTATTTATGATTTGGCATATTTAAAAAAAGGAGATTAAATTATGGATTTGTCACTTGATATATATAAATTAATGAAATTCATCGAAGAAAATAACGAGGATTTTGAAGATTCATTATTAAACGAAGCATCTAATGTGAAAGACAAAATTGAAGAAATATTAATGGTCGGTAATATTGACCTGATAAATAATGCCCGTAAGCTGGTTCGATACATTATTGAGGGTGAAGAACAAGAGCTTCAATCATTTGCTAAACAAGAAGGTATAGCTTGGGCGACACACGAGATACCATTAACTTTCAAATTAGAGTGGGTGCAAGCCATTCGAAGAACTTTGTGGAAGTTCCTACAAGGATATAACGAGGTAACGAATCACGTTATAAATGAAGACTTTTTTTCTGTAGAAAAACAAATAAATAATCAAGTAGACAGGTTTTTAAATGTTTTTTTTATCACATATTCTCAATACAAAGATTCATTGATAACGGCTCAAAGAGAATTGGTCGAAAATCTTTCTGTGCCAATAATCCCAATAACACCCACTATATGTATTTTGCCTTTAATTGGTGCGGTGGATCTTTACCGAACGAATATTCTAGAGGAAAAAGTTTTAATAGAGATTGGAAAATTACGTATTCAAACATTGATTATGGACTTATCTGGAATTATGGAAATGGAGACTGAGGTAATTGATCATTTAATGAGGATTATTGACGGCACTTCATTAATGGGATGTACCACTGTGATTACCGGGTTAAGAGCTGAAGTGGCTAGCAATATGATACGCTTAGGAATGAGATTAAATGAAAAAGCACAAACATTAGGAACTTTACAACAAGCGTTGAATAAATACTTAATATGTTAAATACGGAGAATCTTAGAGGAGGGTCGCTTTGCCGACTCTTTTTCCTTATTCAATATATTCTGACCAACTGTCTAAATATTTTTCCTGCCTAGCAGTTACATCTTTGTATAAAAAATATAGTTAGGCATTTAATTCAACACCAATCAATTCGTTTTCTTCTTCAACTAACCTGTCCTATGGTTCCATAAGAAAAAGCTGCCTCAAAGACAGCTCCGATCTTCAGCTAAACCACCCATTAGTTTAAGTACAGTTCTTCATATACTGAATAAGAAAAAGAGGTGTCCCTGCTGCCTCCGTTGTTCAATTCAAGCACCTTATAGTTTAAATGTGACTATTCACAAACATCCATGTTTATTCATGCCCTATTTACTTATAACGATCGATAATTTATAGTTTGCATACTTGTTTAACTCTAATAAAAATTGATTTAACGCTTCATTACTTGGAAACCTGCACTCCAAAAGATAACAGCTATCTCCACTGATTTTATAATTATTGATGACATACCCCTCTTTTGTTTGGATAAATGAGAGATAAGGTTGATGATGTGTACCTTCTATATAGATATTGATAAAGGCATACGTAAAGCACCCTAATTTCGCTTGATTCACTTTAATGCTATACCCCTCAATAACCCCATTGTCCTCTAATTTCTCCACTCTAGCTGCGGCTGCCGGTCCTGTTAAGTGAACTCTCTCCCCTAATTCTTTCATCGTAATCCGGCTATTGCTACATAACTCCTCTATAATTCGCTTATCTGTTTGGTCCATCTGAACGTCAACTCCTTTCAAAAATAAAGTCAAACGCCTAAAATACTTTAATTTATCTGTGTATTTGAATCCTGCTCATATTATACACTTAACACTGTTAGGGAACACATGAAAAGAAAGGGAGTTGTAAAGATGAAGATTACACAAATTCGAAATGCAACGATAGTTGCAGAATATGCAAATAGAAAGTTTTTAATTGATCCGATGTTAGCAGAGAAAGGTACGTACCCGTCTTTCCCTGGTACGATTAGGCAAGATCAAAACAATCCTTCAGTGAGTTTACCAACCTCTGCTGACGATATTATTAGCGGAGTTGATGCAGTCATTGTGACTCATTTACATTTAGACCATTTTGACGAGGCAGCGCAAAGACTATTACCAAAAGATATTAAAATGTTCGTTCAAAATGAAGAAGATGCAAAGGAAGTCCAAAATACCGGGTTCCAGAATGTAGAGGTATTAACAAAGGACACTGTCTTTGAAGGCATCCAATTAGTTAAAACAAGAGGCGAGCATGGAAGAGGGGAAGAACTATTAAAGCGTATGGGGGAAGTATGTGGCGTTGTCTTTAAACATCCAAGTGAAAAAACATTGTACGTAGCTGGTGATACAGTCTGGTATGAAGGTGTACAGGAAGAATTGGATACCCATAAACCAGATATTATTGTTGTCAATGGCGGAGATAATCAATTGATAGAATATGGTTCTCTCATTATGGGTAAAGAAGACATCTATGAAGTACACAAGGCGGCTCCTAATGCTAAGATTATTTCTGTTCATATGGAAGCTGTTAACCATTGGACACTATCTAGAGAAGAATTAAAAAACTTTAGTAATGAAAAAGGATTCTCAAGTAATATGTCAGTACCAGAAGATGGTGAATCCTACAAATTTTAATATGACCACCGACAAATAGTGTCACGTTCCTATTTAAAAATAAGAAATAAAAGAAGCTCATAATTATCGAAATTTAATTATGAGCTTCTTCTAATTACAATATGAAATGTTCCAAGGATGACATCCAAACATGAAAAGCTACAAGGATATTTCGTTAGGAGGTAAAGTTCATGACAATGTCAGCAAAAGATACAAATGCCTCAACACACCAGCCTATATGGCTGCAAGAATATATTGATTCACCAGAAAGACAAATACACCTTTATAAAAAAACATTAAGAATTTTGATTCTTTCACAAATCTTTGGGGGAGCAGGACTTGGAGCCGGTATAACAGTAGGAGCACTTCTTGCACAAGACATGCTAGGGACTGAAAATGCGGCAGGAATTCCAACTGCCCTATTTACTTTAGGTTCTGCAGGAGCTGCCCTGCTTATAGGCCGGTCTTCGCAACGTTTTGGCCGCAGAGCAGGACTTGCAGGTGGTTTCCTTGCAGGTGGGTTAGGTGCTATTGGTGTTATAATTGCAGCCTTAACCAACAGCATCCCACTTTTATTTATTTCTCTTTTTATTTATGGAGCTGGTACAGCGTCTAATCTACAAGCGCGATATGCAGGGACAGACCTTGCAACAGATAAACAAAGGGCAACTGCTGCAAGCATGGCCATGGTTTCCACTACCTTGGGTGCTGTTGTTGGTCCTAACTTGGTCAATAGAATGGGGGAATTTGCGGATTCAATTGGTGTTCCAACCTTGGCTGGCCCCTTTATCTTGTCAGCAGCTGCTTTTATTATTGCCGGATTATTTATCTTAATTTTACTTCGTCCAGACCCTTTGGTTGTGTCCACAGCTATTGCGAATGCTAAGAAAAAAGACGATAGCTTACAGACAGGGACAAATTTAAAGAATGCTACCATAAACAAAAAGGGTGTTGTTGTAGGGGCTGTAATTATGATTTTGACTCAATTTGTCATGGCAGCCATTATGACAATGACACCAATTCATATGGGACATCATGGTCATGGTTTGGGAGAAGTAGGATTAGTTATAGGTTTCCATATAGCAGCTATGTACCTTCCTTCACCATTGACAGGTATATTGGTAGATAAGCTTGGCCGTATTACTATGGCTGTTGCTTCTGGTGCTACACTCCTAGCCTCTGGATTGGTGGCAGCTTTTACACCGGTAGGATCAATGCCACTGCTTACCCTGGCGTTAGTACTGCTAGGTTTGGGCTGGAACTTTGGTTTAATAAGCGGGACTGCTCTCATTATAGATTCAACACACCCATCTGTGCGTGCAAAAACACAAGGATCAGTCGATGTACTATTTGCACTTTCAGGAGCAGCTGGTGGGGGGGTATCAGGAATGGTAGTCGCTCATTCTAGTTTTGCAGCATTATCACTTTCTGGAGCCATTCTGTCACTAGTGCTTATTCCTGTAGTTGTTTGGTCTCGGAAAAGTCCAAGCAAAGAGCTATGATAGTTAGACTAATGTAGATATATCCCTATATAGTGAAATAAAAATATTAACAAGGCAGCTTTCAGCAAGAAACTGAAAAGCTGCCTTTATTCATATAGGAAGGCAACTTATAAAAAACAAGCTTCTAAAGAAGCCCAGGAGCTGTATAAGAAAATGAGGTTTTATGGAATCTCTTGTTGAACTTACCCGCCCCATTTGTTCCATAAGAAACTTCTATGGCGGCGCTCCTCGCCGCCACCATCTACTACGAAAATCTAAACTCAAAATAGAGTCTAACCCATTAACCCCTTGACAATAATGGATGATAACAATACAACCAGGCTGAACTTTTTTTGGTGGATCTTAAGGAAGATACCCTGTATAAGAAACTGGTTGTGACAGTATGGAAGAACCATTTAGTGTACTGCTAGTACGTATACAAAAATTTTTGTAACAAATCTCCTGTCATATGTATTGTTAATCTTTTTTTGAGGTGATTTCTCCTATGGAAGCAATGATTGAACGGTGTGCTGGCCTAGATGTACACCAAGAAACAGTAGTAGCCTGTGTATTATTTGGTCCATTAGATCAAAAGCCAAAGACCTCTATTGAAACATTTTCAACTACAACAACAGGACTCTTGGCTTTAAGTGATTGGCTCGCTACCCTTCAGGTATCCGATGTTGTGATGGAAAGTACCGGAGTCTACTGGAAACCAATATGGAATATACTCGAAGGTTCTTTTCACCTTGTTCTTGCCAATGCAAGACATGTCAAAAATGTTCCAGGACGTAAAACTGATGTGAAAGATGCCGAATGGCTTGCCAAGCTTCTAAGATGTGGACTTATTGAAAGCAATTTTGTACCACCGGAGGATATTCGTGATTTACGAGATCTTACTCGTTATCGAAAAAAATTGATTCATCATCGCACATCAGAACAGAATCGCATTCACAAAATTCTTCAAGATGCTAATATCAAGCTAACATCCGTATTATCAGACATTTTTGGTGTATCGGGACGCCGTATCCTTGAAGCGATTCTAAACGGTGAAAAAATAGAGACCGATGGTCTTCGAAAAATGGTGGATTGGCGAACAAAGGCAAGTATTACTGACATTGCCAGTGCAATTAATGGTCGTATTCGCCGTCATCATCGTGATATGTTGCGTTACCATTGGGAGCATATGAGTTATTTAGAAAAAGCCATAGAAGAATTGGAAAAACAAATCGATCAACTCCTGTCCCCCTATCGTAAGGAAGTAGAATTATTGGATGGAATACCTGGTGTGAACAAAGCTGCCGCAGCTACTTTTATTGCAGAGATGGGCGTTGATATGTCCGTATTTAAGTCAGCTAAACATCTTGCCTCTTGGGCTGGTGTGAGTCCTGGAAATTACGAAAGTGCTGGTAAAAAAAAACGAGTAAAACCACACAAGGTAACAAAGCTTTGAAAACGATGGCTGTAGAGTGTGTACTAGCGACATCAAGGCAAAATAATCGAATTGCTTCACATCGAAAAAGGATTACCAAAAGGCAGGGAAAAATGAAGGGACGAATCGCTTCTGCTCATTTACTACTAACGATTGCTTACAACATCTTAAAAACAGGGGAACCCTATCAAGAACTAGGCTCAAATTACCTTGAAGAAAAACAAAATAACAAAGAGTTAAAAATGATCGAATACCTAAAAAAGAAAGGCTATACAATCGATCCATCTGAACAACAAACTGCATAACCAGTTAAAATAACGACATAGTACATTTACGTCCTTCAAAAAAATTAGAATATGGTGGGCTTATTTAAGTATGGCCTTTCACTAAAGTGTTTTCATACAAAAA
>NZ_JVPL01000196.1:0-10798 GCF_001054655.1 Bacillus sp. 220_BSPC | reverse complement strand
AAACTTTTAAAATAAAAAGTGGGGTAAACATTAAATTTTTCTTAAATTTTCACATGATCTTATTATTATTTTTCTCCGCCATTGGTATTCGGACTTCAAATATAGTGCGTATTAAATCACTTGCGGCAGATATTGTCCCATTGTGTTGCTCTACAATATTCTTTGCAATGAATAAACCGAGACCTGTACTATTTTCTTGATGAGTTCGTGCTTTGTCACCAGTATAAAGCATATCAAAAATATGAGGCAGTTCATCTGGAGGAATGGCGTCCCCATAATTGATAACTTGAATAACCACTTCCTCTGAATCAATAAAACCGTTGATATCTACAAACTGCCCCTCATACCCATAGCGATTTGCATTAATCAGAAGATTTTCAAACACACGTGCCAATAACTCTCCATCACCCATAATAGATAAAGGGGAAGTAATATTCATTCTTGCTATCAAATCGTTTTTCTCGAAGACAGGATACAATTCTTCTTTCAATTGAACAAGAAGCTCACTTAAATCGATTTGTTTCTTTTCAACTGGTAACATCCCATAATTCATCCTAGTTATTTCGAATAATTCATCAATTAACCTTTCCAAGCGTTGAGATTTGGTAAAGGCAATTGTTAAATAATGCCTGATCTGATTTTCAGTCAAATTATCATCCTTAAGGATTAAATCTAAATAACCTAAAACAGAGGTAAGAGGTGTACGCAAATCATGAGCCAAATTAACCACTAATTGCTCTTTACTACTCTCCGAAAAGTCGCCCCTTTCTATGGCTTGTTCCAACTTTTCACTTGCCAGATTAATGCCTTGTGCAATTTCACTAAATTCATCATTTGACAATATTTGAACTCGATGCTTAAAGTCACCCTGAGCGAGATAATGAATTCCTTTTGAAATCTCATTGAAATAGGCAGAATAGGGTTTTGTAAGTAAAAAGAAAAATAATATCGAAAGCGTAATAAATAAAAGCAAAAAGACGTTAAGGTCTCCAATATTTTGTATGATTTTGCGAAAATAAGCTAGTGTATCTCCATGATTAACATTTGTATAATAATACAATTGGAGTACTTTAAAGAGGAAATATGTTATGACACTTGACAACAACATGCTTAAACCTAACAATATGATCATTTTTGAACGAAAGCCCCGTAGAATATTACCCATTGAATTTATAACCTACCCCCCATACAGTTTTTATCAATTTGTTTTTTCGTTTATCCTCTTCAAGTTTTTTCCGCAAAGTACGAATATGAACCATAACGGTATTCCCACCTTCATAGTATGCATCCCCCCATACCTTCTGAAAAATATCTTCTGCATTATAGACTTTATTTGGATTACTGGCTAATAAATATAAAATTTTAAACTCTTTCGGTGTTAACTCAATATTCTTACCATATAGAGTAACTGTACGTTGTTCAGGAGAAATCGTTAATCCTCCAAATTCCAAGTTTGAATTCTGTTTGTATTTAGGTTGATTCAATTTCATAAAGCGCCGCAGCTGTGCATTTACCCGAGCTACCAATTCAATGGGTATAAATGGTTTCGTCATATAATCGTCTGCTCCAATCACGAGTCCCTGCACTTTATCAAAATCAGACGTTTTAGCGCTCAAAAAAATAATCGGCATATTATGTTTTTCGCGAATGCGACGTGTAACTTCATATCCATCCATTTTCGGCATCATAATATCCAAAATCAGTAAATCAATTGGTTGAGTCTGGATAACATCAATGGTTTTTTGCCCATCCGATACCTTAATGACACGATACCCTTCTTTCTCTAAATGTATAGCAACCAAATCAGCAATCTCAACATCATCATCTGCTATTAAAATTTTTATATTTTCCATGTATTCCACCCCTAGAAAAAGTTATCATTAATCGTCAATAAGTGTTACGAAGTTGTATCATAAAAAAATCAGCTGTTTTTGCCGAATTCAATTATCACTTGTTTATTCCACAAGCTGCCCGATTATTGAATATAAGTCTTTGTAGTTCGTAACGCAATACCTCAAGTTAATATATGCCTACCTGTTCAGAAAAAAAAACGCGCTTATTTACGTAACGCGGAGTTCTGTTTTTTCGGTGTCATTGTACCCACACAAGTGCAAACACCACGTTTTTGCGGATCCATCATTAACAAATTTGTTAAAAAACGTAACATCACGCATTAAAGTGAAAATGTTACAGCTTTAATATCCAAGATTAAAGTGAATTTTAGACACTTTACATAAACATTTAGATTAACATGTTACTTTAGGTGATAATTTGCACTTATTTTAAGTGCTATTTTGCACGTATATTTACTTTTCATTTTATTGTAGTTTTTTTATCATCGAAAAAGACGTATAGCAGGGGTATCACCAAACCTCGGTATTTTGTACGTTAAGCAAATCCCAGCAAAAAAAGCCGTTTCCTGTACGTTAGGAAATGACTTTCTTTAGTGATCCTTAATGAACTAAAGCACCCGTTAGTTCATTAAAGCTAGTTTTTATTTGTGATTTTTTAATATTTGAACCTCTTCTTCTAGTTTATCGATTTTTTGTTGAAGTTTTTTCTTATGTTCTAAAATTCTTCGACCTAATATAACGAGGAAGCCAGTAATAGCAATAACTCCCCCAGCAGAAGCTATAATCAAAATCAAGGCAATGTCAAACATAAAAACAACTCCTAATTTATTTTCTATATTGCAGGTAAACTACTTAATAAAATCGAGTTAATTTTACCATAAAAAACCACATTCATTCTTCAACTATCCTGCCTCTTTAGTTCCATAATAAAAAGCTGCCTTAAAGACAGCTCCGATCTTCAGCAGCTAACGCACCTGTTACTTTAAGAACATTATTTCACAAACTTTTTGATTCACACTGTATTTATTGTTTTATCATCACTTATGAAACCTGTAAAATTGATAATTAAGATATAAATAGGATATACAATCAATGCTCCTATTGCCAGAAGACCAGTAACAGGATTAGGGGCATCTCCTCCATGCGTCATAGGGAACAGAGATGCGAATATATAAACAAAAAGAACAAAATATGGAACCCAAAGGATTACTGTCCAGAACTTAACTTTTCGGACTTTCATCCACTTTTTTGTTAAGAATAAGAGCAGTATTGTACCAGCTACAAAAGCAACAACATTAGTAAAACCAATTAAAATATTTACATTGCCTATATTCCAATTTGTTAGTCTGCTAATTCTATATACATTTACCATAAGTTCAAGAGGAACAAATATCATAAAGGCATAGAGAATACTTATACCGTTTAGTTTTAAAAAAAACTTCATTACATAAATCCTCCTATAATTAATTAAGCATTAGTAATACTGTTTTTAAACCATTTTAAGATTCCTATCATTAATATGAGAAATGGTATTATCTGGATAAAGATAAGTCCTCTCCAAAAATCAAATATAGTGCTGTTCGGGGCGCCGGCTGCCATTATACCTATTAAGGAAGACACTGGAATTGTGACTCCATTCAAACCTAAACCAATCATAATAAATGATAAGTTTTTGGTGTTAATCTTCGGTAATCCAGCCATCCAAAATAAGCCTATTGAAATAACAATTATAACTAACATAAGTAAGTAGTAATACAAAATATCTACCTCCTTTTCCTGATTGTACCCCTCTGGAGGAAATGCCTTTCACACCATATACCGGCCAGTTAAGCTATATTTCAAAAAAACCCAATTTCATATAAAGGGTAAACTCCTTAGTGAAAAACTTAAACTTATGTTACCACAAAAACCCATATTTCTTAATGAACTAACCTGCCCCTTTAGTTCTATAAGAAAAGGAGCTGATGATCAGCTCCTGATGAAGTAAAGCACCCTTAAGCTGAACAAGTTTACTTTAAACCTTTAGAAAAACAGTTTATATAAAACATATCCAACAATTAAAACAATAATTAATATTCCTGTTCCTTTCCAACCTAAACCACCAGCTAAATCTGCTAAATTTCCATTTTCAGCTCGATCAATTCCATCTCTTAATGCAACGTTCGGGTTCTTTTTAAGTTCTTCTTGTCTTAACCTCTCTCTTTTTTCTTCTGGAGTTTCTTGTCGAGTATTCAAGTCAAACACCCCCTATGATTACCGTATTCTCTAATTTCTTGGCAATACCTTCTTCCATAAACCTGCCCCTTTAGTTCCATAAGAAAAAGCTGCCTTAAAGACAGCTCCAATCTTCAGCTAAAGCACCCGTTAGTTCATTAAGGTTGGGATGTTTTCTTCTAATAATTCTGTTTAAAAACCCTTAGTTCTAACAGATTCAGGTTGGTATAATTGTTTTTTTGAGGGTAACAAGCTAAATACACACAACGTTAAGGATAGTATCATCATAACTAAAACACCTGAAATCACAACAGTTTGAATTGAAGTAACCAGAGCCGCAGCTCCCATAATACTTGTTGCCGTGATTACTAAAATCGCTTGAAATAAGCTATAAACACTCCCCACTCGCCCCATCACATCAACTGGTATATTGTTCTGATAAAATGTTAGAAAGCCCGTATTAGCATAAGCTATAAAAAAAGCTAGGATAAAGAAACCTACTGCTGCAATGATAAACGTACTTGAAATAGAATAAATAATATACCCAGTTGAGACTAGTACAGACCCCACACCAATTAATAGTGAGGTTTTTATCCTATTAACTATTAATGAGTTAGTTATTGATCCAACTACAATACCTACCCCAGCAATAGTGACCAAAAAACCATATTCACTGTCTGACAAAAATAGTACCTCTTTGGCAAATGCTGCTTCAAGAGAATCTACTGCATTCGCCATAATAATCATCACACAACTAAACAAAAAGTAAATCATCATTATGTATCTATATTGACGACTAAAATCAACTACCACATACCAATCCTTTTTTATTATTTCCATTGATAGTTTATTATTCGTTGAGGAAACAACTGTTTGTTTTTCTAAATCAGGCATTAATAACGTAATCATACCTGATAAAAATAATGCTATTGCATTTGTATAGATTGCAAATATTGGAGTACCAATTAAAAACAATAATCCGGCAACAGATGGACCTATTAAAAATGCTCCTGAAGTAACTAAACTATGAAGGGAATTAAATCGTTTTCTTTGTTCTTGCGGAATTAATTTTGTAATGTAAGTCATTGATGTCGGACCAAACATAGAACTCGCCATATTTATGATAAATACTACTAAATAAATGAGGGAAATGGATGGCATAAAAGGTAATAAAGCTATAAATATAGCTCGGAATATATCAAAAAAAACCATTAGTTTTCGTTTGTTTAATCGGTCAATAATACTTCCAGCCCAAAAATTCGTACATAAAGTAGCCAAGGGTTTGATGATGTATAGAACAGATACTGCAAGAGGAGAGCCAGTCATATCCAATACAATTAAATTAAGAGATATGAAATAAATCCATTCACCCACATTTGAGACTCCAATTCCTAGTAACAATATTGATGGGAATTTCCAAGACGCAAATTTTTTCTTCAAAACCATCTTATCTCCCTCTATTCTTATTAAAATATAGAACCTTTCTGTTAGAGACCTAACCTATACTTTTGATTTAAATAGTTTAGATACAAAATAAAAAAATCCCACCCCCAAGACCTAAGTCTTGGGGACGAGATTTAAAAATCGTGGTACCACCCCAGTTTATTAATATGTCACCATATTAAACTTATCAGGTACAGAAATTCCTATACCCTAGCTCTATAACGGGAGCTCCCGTCACACCATCCCCAAAAAGGTTCCAATATGATACTCAGAGGCTTGGTTCAATAAATCATCCTTACTCCTTTCCACCAAACGGAGCTCTCTAGAAAGAATTGATTTTATTTACTTTTCTCTTCATCGTATTTGTTATTAAATTCATATTACCCGTTTTACCTTTTTATGTAAAATATAAATTCTGCATTTATGGCTTATGCAACTATCCTGCCCCGTTAGTGCCATAAGAAAAAGGCTGCCTCAGCAACCTTCCTTATTGAAGTAAAAACAAATTAGTTAAAGAGCAGTATTATTATACAAAGTATATTAATCCAGAAATACCCAAACAGATTACTGCTATGAGACCTGAAATTAATGCTATTTTCGTTCTAAAGCTTCGATTTTTTGTTGTTTCTGAATGAAAATTTGCTCTTTGTTGTTGTCCACCTGTCCATGCTCCAATAAAAACACCTGAAATAACGATATTTACTATCCCAACAATAAGAAAAAACTGAAACATTAATAACTCCTCCTTGTTAGGCTTCGTATATTTTCATTACATATTATACCATGGAATTCATTGGGTTTCTTATTGAACTATCCTGCCCCGTTAGTGCCATAAGAAAAGAGCTGCCTTAAAGACAGCTCTTTTCTTATGCTAAAGCACCCTGTTAGCTGAAGAACTGGGATATTTCAATTTTTCTTTTGTAAGAAGACAGAATCCCAAAACCAATAAATAGCAGCTGCTGCAAAACTAAAACCGTAATATATTTGGGTTTTAACTAAATATGTAGGTTCAACTCTAAATAACATTACATTAAATAAAAATACTGCTACAAAAGAAAGTACCGTGTAAATTAAAAGATAAAACACATTAAATTTTCTCGGGCGTTTATTAAATATAATTTGCAATGGTACTGCAAAAAGTAAATAAGGTATAACAATATAAAAAGAATAAATAATAACAGGCATTAACTGCAACCAAGAGGGTTCTCCACTAAATACAATTATAAAAACAGAAAAAGAGATACAAGACAAGAATAGACTAAAAAAATAATAAGGTATTGCATCGCTAATTTTCGATACTTTTTTACTTAATTTCCAAATCTCCAATTTTGCTCAACCTTCCCAAATGCATGTTAATTTATTTCATAATAATATCATTTCTGCAAATATCCTGCCCCTTTGGTTCCATAAGAAAAAGCTGCCTTAAAGACAGCTCCGATCTACAGCTAAAGCACCCTATAGTTTAAGTAGAAATCTTCACAATCTTTTCTTTACCCTAACAAGCTCTAATCTCTTAAATGTGTTGAGGCATTACAAAAAGACGCCCTCTTATTAAAGAAAAGCGCCATACAATGGAATAACTAGATACTTATATTAGCCTGGTATAGTTCTATAAGAGTTCTATAAGAACAATGAAAATTTAAATCTGAAGAGCTTTTTGTAATGAATTTTTCATTGCTTCTACAAAGTTCTGACGTGTCTCTTCAGATAATTCTAATAAGGAAAGATAGGGATTTAAATCTTCTAATTCGACTAATAAAAGCTCCCCTTGTTCGCTTCGACAGGCATCAACTCGTTGAATCCCCCAGTCAAGATTATTCCAGTCGATGCAACGTTTAGCAAAAGCTAAATCTTCTTCAGTAGGTACATACTCTTTCAATTCCCATCTTTTATCTTTATCTGGTGCATAAAGAGCATACTGAAATTCTTTGTCGATAAAATAAAATGAGACTTCATATTCAAAATTGATAAATGGTTGTACCAATGTATTTTTCGATTCTGAATTAACTTTTTCACTCAATTCACCTTTTGTAACAAATTCCATCCCGATAGAGTCTGCTCCATCTTTCGGCTTTACGATATACGTGTCTACATTAGGGAGTTCATTTATGGAATCAAGGGTATCAATCGTTGGAATAACAGGAAAATGAGCATTTGTTAGTTCAATTAAATATTCTTTTCCGTTCATATCAGCCTTCCCATCAAACGAATTATATGTGTTTAAATGTTTAGAAACAATTCGGTTGCGGAACGCTTCATATTTATCTTTAAAATTTGCGACTGGACCTGCATTTCGGAAAACAATTAAATCAGCATTATCTTCAAATGCTTCAATATCTTCAGGATGACAGATGACCAAATTAAAAGCTTCTCTAAGTTTAGAAGTTAGAAATAAATCCTCTTCATAATAGTTTCTTCCTTTTGCTTCATAATATAAATCTGTTACAAATAGTAGCGTCTTCATTACTCCTTCACCTGCTTTTCTTAAATTTTATTGTAAAAACATCCTAAAAAACAAAAAATCCCGTCTCAGTAAGAGACGAGATTGAAACTCGCGGTACCACTCTTGTTTAATAAAATGTTTGAATAACACTTTACTACCCTTGACAAACGTACAATCATACGTTGTCCCTTGTAACGGAGGAAACCGATAAAGCTTACTAAACATTCGGCTTTACTTCTCGGAGATGATTTTCGGTTATTATCTGAACACTGGTTTTCAGCAAAACACCAGCTCTCTTTGGAACAGAAACAATAACCTACTCTTTCTCTTCATAGAATTTAAATCAAATTCGATTAATTAGACGTTATTATATATTATTCAGAAAATAAAGTAAATAGTTATTTAGGGAAGTTTATTGAATTTCTTTATACAATTATTTGCTTCAACACTTTAATATCCAATTCCCTTTAAAAGTGTTGCCCCACAAACTGCCCCAATTGTTGAATAAGAGCTAAAGACGATTCTTCAACTAAACTGCCCCAATAGTTGCATAAAGAAAAAGCTGCCTTAAAGAATACTTCTCTAATTAGAATGCGTACTTATAGAGACCAAAATACAATGGACCGAGTAAAAGTACAAATACTACAGCAATAATGATGTATTTGACTGGAGGTGAAACACCCTCGAACTCCTCCCCGTAGTCAGCTAGGAAGAAGCCGTAGATTAAGTCCCAAAATAACGCCCCAAAAAACACGATTTGCCATAAAGAAGTATTTATTATTTGGATATTTGATACGTAACCAAAAAGTCCTATCCAGGTAATAATCGAGATTACAAAATCTAGTTTTGCTGGAAAAGTCTTATATTTTCCTTTAATAAGATATCCAATAGCAACAGCACCAAGTATTCCTAAATAAATTGTCCAAAATATATTAACAAACATAATCCATTTCCTCTTTCCTCTGTTTCCCTGAATCATTAATTCAAGATTAACCCCTATTTATTTATAAAAATTATAATTCAACTTTATTAATTTTGAATACAGGGGTATTATTCCAAACATTTAACTCTACAGAAATTTGTATAGGACCGATCTTGAAAAAGGCGCATCTCACTTTATGAAATGCGCCTGATTACGGAGATCAAGATAATGATTATTCAACAATATGGCCCAATTGTTGAAAAAAGATCAAACAGCACTCTTCAACTAACCTGCCCCTTTAGTTCCATAAGAAACTTCTATGGCGGCGCTCCTCGCCGCCACCATCTACTACGAAAATCTAAACTCAAAATAGAGTCTAACCCATTAACCCCTTGACAATAATGGATGATAACAATACAACCAGGCTGAACTTTTTTTGGTGGATCTTAAGGAAGATACCCTGTATAAGAAACTGGTTGTGACAGTATGGAAGAACCATTTAGTGTACTGCTAGTACGTATACAAAAATTTTTGTAACAAATCTCCTGTCATATGTATTGTTAATCTTTTTTTGAGGTGATTTCTCCTATGGAAGCAATGATTGAACGGTGTGCTGGCCTAGATGTACACCAAGAAACAGTAGTAGCCTGTGTATTATTTGGTCCATTAGATCAAAAGCCAAAGACCTCTATTGAAACATTTTCAACTACAACAACAGGACTCTTGGCTTTAAGTGATTGGCTCGCTACCCTTCAGGTATCCGATGTTGTGATGGAAAGTACCGGAGTCTACTGGAAACCAATATGGAATATACTCGAAGGTTCTTTTCACCTTGTTCTTGCCAATGCAAGACATGTCAAAAATGTTCCAGGACGTAAAACTGATGTGAAAGATGCCGAATGGCTTGCCAAGCTTCTAAGATGTGGACTTATTGAAAGCAATTTTGTACCACCGGAGGATATTCGTGATTTACGAGATCTTACTCGTTATCGAAAAAAATTGATTCATCATCGCACATCAGAACAGAATCGCATTCACAAAATTCTTCAAGATGCTAATATCAAGCTAACATCCGTATTATCAGACATTTTTGGTGTATCGGGACGCCGTATCCTTGAAGCGATTCTAAACGGTGAAAAAATAGAGACCGATGGTCTTCGAAAAATGGTGGATTGGCGAACAAAGGCAAGTATTACTGACATTGCCAGTGCAATTAATGGTCGTATTCGCCGTCATCATCGTGATATGTTGCGTTACCATTGGGAGCATATGAGTTATTTAGAAAAAGCCATAGAAGAATTGGAAAAACAAATCGATCAACTCCTGTCCCCCTATCGTAAGGAAGTAGAATTATTGGATGGAATACCTGGTGTGAACAAAGCTGCCGCAGCTACTTTTATTGCAGAGATGGGCGTTGATATGTCCGTATTTAAGTCAGCTAAACATCTTGCCTCTTGGGCTGGTGTGAGTCCTGGAAATTACGAAAGTGCTGGTAAAAAAAAACGAGTAAAACCACACAAGGTAACAAAGCTTTGAAAACGATGGCTGTAGAGTGTGTACTAGCGACATCAAGGCAAAATAATCGAATTGCTTCACATCGAAAAAGGATTACCAAAAGGCAGGGAAAAATGAAGGGACGAATCGCTTCTGCTCATTTACTACTAACGATTGCTTACAACATCTTAAAAACAGGGGAACCCTATCAAGAACTAGGCTCAAATTACCTTGAAGAAAAACAAAATAACAAAGAGTTAAAAATGATCGAATACCTAAAAAAGAAAGGCTATACAATCGATCCATCTGAACAACAAACTGCATAACCAGTTAAAATAACGACATAGTACATTTACGTCCTTCAAAAAAATTAGAATATGGTGGGCTTATTTAAGTATGGCCTTTCACTAAAGTGTTTTCATACAAAAA
>NZ_JVPL01000195.1:0-15033 GCF_001054655.1 Bacillus sp. 220_BSPC | reverse complement strand
CTAGCCAGTTACTCGGCAGGAGTGTCGCAAATTTCTTCCATCCATTAAGGGTTACAGTATAAAAACATGAAGAATAATCTAGTCTTCAACATGTTTCAAGATGAGCTGACTGTGTTTTTTTCTAAAGGCTTTTTTTTCGTAAATTGTTGTTTTGGAATTTGTTGTTTTGAACAACAAGAACATCCGTTCTATAATGGTATATAATAGAATTTAAGGAAGTGTTTTGTTTGAGACCTAATACTAGCATTGAGAGTTTCAAATATTTCTATTGGTTGAAAGAGGAATTGCAAACGTTTTGCAGGGAAAACGGGATAAGTTCTACTGGTTCAAAGATAGAAATTTCCCATAGGATTGAAACATTTCTTCGGTCAGGAGAGATAAAAAATCCTATTAGAAAAACAAAAATCATGACGGTTGAACCTCAAGTACATTTAAGCCTTGATACAGTCATTACAGAAAACCATCGTTGTAGTCAAGATGTGAGAGCCTTTTTCAAGACTGTTATCCCTAAATTTCATTTTTCAACATATATTCAAAACTACTTTAAAAGTAACGAAGGAAAAACGTATCGTGATGTTGTAGATGCTTGATATGAGGAAGAAGAACGAAAGAAAGACCCCACATTCAAGAAAAAGATTGCACCTCAATTGAATACAATCCATTCACTAGTGACTTCTTTGCTGATCCGGAAAATCAAGGTAAAAGTCGTGCAGAAGCAATTGAAGCCTGGAATAAGATCAAAAAACTTCCTGGAAGCAACAAATATGAACCTAATAATGAAATATAAGGACACCTTAACATTTATACTGTAAAGTGATTTGAATATTAGAAGTTCCAGTTGATTGGAACGGAAGGTACGAGACTCCTGCGGGAAAGGCTCCCAGACCGCCCGCGGAAAGCGAGTGCCTGGAGTGGAAATCCTTACACATCCCCTCCTTCAGAAATCCGCTCCCTTTCCGCCGACTGTCTGCCAAGTATTGATAACTGAGGTGAAAAGGCCTGTCGTTCCTTCATTAATAGAAATGGAATTTCCCCAAAAAAATTAGACGGCTTCCGTTCGCCCGTTTGCGAATGAAAGCCGTCTAATCATGTATTATTTTATTAATCTCTTAACCTTACGCTTTGATTTCAATAGAGGGGCTTATTGTAAAGTCAGCCTCTGTTTTACTTTTCACTTCATCAAGTGTTACGCCATTTTGCAATTCAATCAATTCCATGCCAGCGTCTGTAAATTGAAAAACGGCCAGTTCGGTAATCAGGCAATGGACGACTTTTTCTCCCGTCAATGGCAATGTACAGCTTTTTTTCACTTTGGATTCCCCGTGCTTGTTCACATGGTCCATGATGACAACAATTCGTTTTGCGCCTTGGACGAGGTCCATCGCTCCTCCCATCCCTTTTACCATCTTCCCTGGAATCATCCAGTTTGCCAAGTCCCCATTCTCGGAAACTTCCATCCCGCCTAAAATGGCTAGATCAATGTGGCCGCCGCGAATCATCGCGAATGATTCAGCGCTATCAAAAAATGATGCCCCCGCTTTTGCCGTTACCGTTTCTTTTCCTGCATTGATCAAATCCGGATCAACTTGATCCTTTTGGGGATAAGGCCCGATTCCGAGTAAGCCATTTTCCGATTGAAGCATGACATTAAAGTCATTTGGTATCATGTTGGCAATCAAGGTCGGCATTCCAATCCCTAAATTCACACACATCCCATCTTTGATTTCTTTAACGGCCCGTTCTAAAATTAGTTGTCTAGTCATTCGATACTCCTCCTTTTTATGCGTTAGCAGTTGTAAGTCTTTCAATTCGTTTTTCATAGTCATTTCCTACAAGCACTTTTTGTACATAAACCCCTGAAGTATGAATTTCATCTGGATCGAGCTCCCCTGTGCCCACAAGCTCCTCCACTTCGACAAGCGTGACTTTCCCTGCGGTGGCAACGACAGGGTTAAAATTCCTTGCCGTTTTCCGGTATACAAGATTACCGAAATGATCTGCTTTCCAGGCTTTTACAAAGGCAAAATCTCCGACTATTCCTTTTTCCATAATGTATGTGCGGCCATCAAACTCTTTATGTTCTTTACCTTTTGCGACTTCCGTCCCTACTCCTGTAGCTGTATAAAAGGCAGGAATTCCCGCTCCACCCGCTCTTAAACGCTCGGCCAGCGTTCCTTGGGGAACTAGTTCGACCTCCAGCTCGCCGCTTAAAAATTGCTGTTCAAATAACTTATTTTCCCCAA
Source organism: Bacillus sp. 220_BSPC (assembly GCF_001054655.1). NCBI lineage: Bacteria > Bacillati > Bacillota > Bacilli > Caryophanales > Bacillaceae > Bacillus > Bacillus sp. 220_BSPC. Next base: position 12,790 of record NZ_JVPL01000195.1, on the reverse strand, counting down.
CATAAGAAGCGATCATTTTTTTGATTTGTTTGTTTTCAAGCAATAGACCGAGACCCCAGTCATCGACACCGCAATTGTTGCTGACAATCGTCAAATCCTTTACACCTTTGTTACGCAAAGCAATGATTAGTTTTTCTGGTATTCCGCTTAATCCGAACCCGCCTACGATAATGGTTGCTCCATCCTCGATTTGTTGAATAGCGCTATCAAAAGATGTTAATAATTTACTCATTTTCCATCATCTCCATTCTTAATACTATTCTATTAAATAAACAGTGATGTTGCAAAAGCTATGATGAACACGGTCACTGTTTTTAAAATCGTAATCGCAAAAATATCCTTGTAAGATTGGCGATGTGTCAGTCCAGTAATGGCAAGCAAGGTAATGACGGCACCATTATGCGGCAGCGTATCCATTCCGCCAGATGCCATGGATGCTATTCGATGAAGCATTTCCGGGGTGATCCCGACACTTTGGGCCACCTGCAAATAGTGACTTCCCATCACTTCTAGCGCAATCGAAAGTCCACCTGATGCGGATCCGGTAATCCCTGCCAACACATTGACGGCAATAGCTTCGGATACGAGCGGATTACCGCTTGCATTGAACACCCAGTTTTGAATGACCGAGAATCCAGGAAGTGTTTTCACCACATTCCCAAAACCAACTTCAGATGCAGTATTGAATATGGCAAGCAATGATCCCATTGCCGCAGCTGTTAATCCACTTGCCAATTTGACCTTGATGCGTCCAACATTCAGAAGCATCGCTGCAATGATACCGATGGCCAATGCAACAATCAAAGACCAGGATGAAGTGACTGTGCTTACATCGGCAATGTTGAAAGTTTCCTTCAGCATCGAAGCATCATACCAGTGCTTAACCGAAATGGCACTGCGGCTGAAAGCAAAATTAAACGCTACGACAAGGATGAGCGGTACGATGGACAGCCAAAAGTTAGGCAGGTTTTGCTGTTCTGCACTTTCTGGTTCATTGATATGTCCTTCCCCGTAGCCTTCACCATTTGCCACCGCTTGTTTACGGCGACGCTCTAACCAGATCATTCCTCCAGTGAATACCATGATTGCGCCAATAATCCCCATGATTGGAGCTGCATAAGTATCTGTTCCGAAATAATTCGTTGGAATGATATTTTGAATTTGAGGTGTTCCAGGAAGGGCATCCATCGTATATGTGAAGGCGCCCAATGCTATCGTTCCCGGCAATAGTCTTTTTGGAATGTCTGCTTCTTTGAAAATTGCCGCTGCAAATGGATAAACGGCGAATGCCACTACAAACAATGAAACCCCGCCGTATGTCAGCGCCGAGCACGCCAGCACTACAGCAAGAATAGCCTGCTTCGAGCCTAGTGATTTTACGATGGTCTTGGCAATGGATGCAGCTGCACCGCTCATCTCCATGACCTTTCCAAATACGGCCCCTAATAAAAATATCGGGAAAAACGCTTTTATATAGTTAGCCGCAAACGTCATATATGTCTCTGTATAACTTGGCAGCAAATGTCCGCCGGATAAAATGACCGCCAATAAAGTAACAATCGGCGCTATGATAATGACCGGATAGCCCCGGTAGGCTAAAAAGATTAAAAGTCCCAGCGCCACCACAATGGCTAAAATTTGAATCACCAATTCAATTCCCCCTTTTCTCCCTTGCCCCAAAATAATTCGGAAGCCGTTAAATAGAACTAGTAATCTCCTAAATTCCATATTTTTAATTTTTGCGCTTTACCATCCAAGCCTGCCTTCCCCAAGTCAAGCTGAATGATTTCCCTAAATATTGATAACGCTTTCAATAATCCCTTTTCATTTTACGTGGAAACTCAATATAAAATGACAGATGGGCCATTCACTAAGTAATTATGCAATTATTGTGCCAACTTAAATACAAGGAAAAATCTCATCTTTTAAAGCTTTTTCAAACATTTCCTTCCCTAAAATCCCTTAAAACTGTCAAGGTTTCTGCACACTCAAGGATAAACCCCAAAAAAGTGTAAGCCTTTTCTTACAACATTTACATTCGCTCTCGTTTTATGTACGGATTTCCTAACACACTCGAATATTTGCTAGTAAAAGCATGGGGAGGGGGATTCAGGCATTCGCTTACATTCGGCGGAAAGGGAGCGGAATTCTGAAAGCACCTTGCACGTTTTTAAAATGAAAAAACTGCAGGCAAACTCGATTTTCTTCGAATTTGCCTGCAGTCTGAACCCTTTGGCAAAAGGGTCCTTTCTTCAATCATAAACCATATTTATTCATTTTTTCATACAGTGTTGTTCGGCTCACTCCGAGTCTCTTTGCCGTTTCTGATTTATTGCCTGAAGTCATTTCCAAACAGGAAACGATTGCATCCCGTTCGGTTTCATCCATTACTTCAGCCAAGGTGCGGATCGAGACAGCTTCTTTATGACCCGTTATTTCTATAGGGAGATGCTTGGAACGTATCATTTCCCCTTCTTCAACTATATTCATTGCGCGTTCAATGATATTCTCCAACTCACGAATATTCCCCGGCCATTTATAAAGACGAAGCAGACGCAATGCTTGATCGCTCATCCCTTTTACGCGTTTCTTCATGAGATTCTGGTACTTTTCAACAAGATGATTTACCAGTATTTCAATGTCCTCCGGTCGCTCCCTTAAGGAAGGAACATGGATTTGCAGGACCTTCAACCGGTAATACATATCAAGCCGGAACTCCCCTTTCGAGACCATTTCCTCCAGATTACGGTTCGTTGCAGCGATTACCCGTACATCAATCGGAATACTTCCCGTCGAACCGACCCTCTCAATCTCTTTCTCTTGTAAAACACGGAGCAGCTTCACCTGCATATGCAGTGGCAGCTCACCGATTTCATCCAAAAAAATCGTACCGCCTTCAGCCGCTTCGAACTTACCTGCTTTTCCGCCTTTTTTTGCACCAGTGAAGGATCCCTCTTCATAGCCAAATAGCTCTGACTCCAGCAGCTCCGCCGGGATAGCGGCACAGTTCACTTTGACAAACACACCCATCGCCCGTCTGCTGTCATTATGAATGGAATGGGCAAACAGCTCCTTACCTGTTCCGCTTTCACCCAAAATCAAAACATTCGAGTCGCTTTTAGCGGCAATTTTGGCCTGACCTTTCACTTCCATGAAAGCGGGACTTCTGCCCATCAAATGATCAAACGTATATGAGGCCTTATTTCTCTCGCGAAAATCGCCTTTGTACTTTTTCAGCTCTACTTCAAGTGAATTTATCCGCTTGGAAAGAGCGGTGAATTGCCCGACATTCTTAAAAAGAATCTTCCCGACCGCCCCTATTAACTTGCCTTGTTTCCTTATCGGGGAACGGGTCGCAATTATATAATTATCTTTAATTTTTTGTAATTCGGCGACCTCTTGCTTGCCAGTTTTGGCGACCACATGCATACGGGTGTTTTCAATGACCTCCGTTACATGTTTCCCTATGGAGCTTTCCTGATCGACCCCAAGAAAATCCGCATAAGCGAGGCTCAGCATTTGGACATACCCTTTCGTATCGACCATCACCAAGCCGTCATAGGCAAACTCGATAATATCCTTAAACAGAAGTTCTTCATGATTATCGATATTAAGAAAATCACTTTTATTATTTGTAAATAATAGGAGGTAAATCTGATACTCCCCTTCACCCATTTGAATGATGGCTTTTCTGACAATCCCATTATTCTCATTCAAACGGATCGGAGTATTTACAGCTGGTACAAGGTTTTTTTCTAAAATCAAATGTATTTGCTGATCAAATTGATTCTCAGCAAAAGCCTCGGATAATACGCGATTGCATAGAACGATTTCTTTTTCGTTTTTCGTTACCAAAACACCAAAAGGCAATTCTTCCAATATCGCTTTCACTAATTCCAATTGAATAGTTTCATTATCGCTGGCCATTCCTACTCTCCTTAAACCGTCTGAAGTTTCCTCCATTATATCATAGGAAAATGAGGCCAAGTCATTACCGTTCCACAATCAGCGCAGTTCCCTGTCCGCCGCCGATACATAAGGTGGCAAGGCCGGTTTTTGCATCCCGGCGCTTCATTTCATACAATAACGTCACTAAGATGCGGGCACCGGAAGCGCCTACCGGATGACCAAGGGCAATCGCCCCGCCATTCACATTCACTTTCTCCGGCTTCAATTCAAGGTCATTAAGCACGGCGAGTGACTGTGCCGCAAAGGCTTCATTCACTTCCATCAATTCAATATCATCTATTGTCAATCCCGCTTTTGCCAAAGCTTTCCTTGTCGCAGGAACTGGACCATATCCCATGATTTTCGGATCAAGCGCGGCGTTTGCATATGACTTGATTGTCGCTAATGCTTCCAGTCCCAGCTCGTCCGCTTTTTCTTTAGACATCAGGACTAACATCGCACCCCCATCATTGATTCCGGAGGCATTACCTGCCGTAACCGTTCCATTTTCCTTAAATGCAGGACGCAGCTTCGTTAGCTGATCTATCGTCAGCCCATGACGCGGGTGTTCATCTTGGTCCACCAAGATCGTCTTTCCTCTCCGTTTATATTCAACAGGTGCGATTTCCTCTGCAAATCGTCCTTCAAGCTGCGCCTTTTCAGCCTTCATTTGACTATCTAAAGCAAATTCATCCTGCTTTTCACGGCTGATTTCCCACTGCTCGGCAATATTCTCTGCAGTCACGCCCATATGATATTGATTAAATACATCCGTTAAGGCGTCATAAGTCATTGAATCCACCGCTTCGGCATTACCCATTTTCTGCCCAAAACGATAATTTGGAAGTAAATACGGAGCATTGCTCATGCTTTCAATCCCCCCGGCAAGAATCACATCTGCATCTCCAAGGGCAATGAATTGCGCTCCCATTATGACCGTACGGAGGCCAGATCCGCAAAGTTTATTAATGGCCATGGCCGGCGTCGTTTCCGGAATCCCTGCATGAATCGCAACCTGACGTGCCACATTTTGCCCTAATCCAGCAGATAGAATATTCCCAACCAATACCTCATCGATCATGTCAGCCGAAATATTTGCCCGCTTAATCGCTTCCTTAGCTGCCACAACTCCCAAGTCAACCGCCGAAACATTGGCAAGACTGCCTCCAAACGCACCAACCGGTGTTCTTGCTGCCCCTACAATCACTACTTCTCTCATAATACTTCCTCCTTCTCCATTTTTAATTTTCCCAGTTTAATAAAATTACGGTCCCTCTCATTGATTTTCTGAGAAACGGTAGATTCTTCATACGTAAAAATGCCTTCTCCCGACTTCGTCCCAAGCTTTCCCTCAGCCACCAAATCACGAATCAACTCAGGCGCTTCCTTACTCTGGTCCAAAACCGGTGAAACATTATCGAAAACACGCTGCCATGTATCAAGTCCGCCAAAATCGGCAATCTCGATCGGCCCGGTAAATGCCCAGCGGAAACCTGGTCCAGCCGTTATCGCCGTATCGATATCCTCGGCATCGGCAACGCCCTCTTTTAATAGATAAAAGGCTTCACGCATCAAGGCAGTCTGGAGACGATTGGCAATGAATCCTGCTATTTCTTTTTTCAAGAGAATCGGAGACTTGCCGATTTTACGCATTAAATCCATGGTTGTCTTGACGATTTCCGGCTTCGTTTCGTCATGCTGAACAATTTCAACCAATGGAACCAAATGGCCAGGATTAAAGAAATGCGTGATGACCATTCGCTCCGCAAACGAAACCTTTTCCATCAATTGGGAAATCGGAAAGGTCGATGTATTTGAAGCAACAATTGCATCCGGTTTGATTATTTCCTCCAGTTGCTGATATAGATTTAATTTCAGCTCGATGACTTCCGGAATCGCCTCAATGATAAAATCAGCATCCCTTACTGCCCCTTTCAAGTCCACGCTGTATGTAATATTCGCTAATGCACCTTGCTTTTCCCGATCAGTCAAAGCCCCTTCTTCCATGAGCAGTGATAGATTCTCAGAAATTCGATTTTGGGCATAGTATAGCAGCTCTTCCTTTATATCGTTAATGGTGACGAAATACCCGCTAACTGCAAAAGACTGAGCGATCCCACTACCCATTACACCTGAACCGATAATGGCTATTTTTTTAATCATCCAGCTTCCCCTTTCCGTTTCAATTACCTTTATTTACTCACCTTTTTATATATGCAATATCCATGCCAACGATAAGGGGAAATAAAATTCTTTTTTTATCTTGAAAATCATGATAGACTCTTACTCATTAACCTAAACCATATTTTTATAACCTTCCCTTTTTATATTTACTCTACGGAATACTTCCCTGTTCACGACATAAAATGACAGACTTGGACCATTACATTTTTTATTGGAGGAATGTAATATGGTTAAAGATAAAGTGGCGATAATTACCGGATCTGCTAGAGGAATCGGCTTTGAGATCGGAAAGATATTTGCTGAAAATGGAGCAAAGGTCGTTTTGTCCGACCTTGATCAAGACACTGTTGAAAAAGCTGCTCAAGACCTAAGGAACAACGGCTTGGAGGTTATCGGTTTAAAAGCTGACGTAACAAGTGAAGAGGATATTATCCAACTAATCAAACAAGCTAAAGACAAATATGGACGAATCGATATTTTCATCAATAACGCCGGCCTTCAGCATGTTGCACCAATTGAAGAGTTTCCAACTGAAAAATTTGAACTGATGATCAAAATCATGCTGACCGCTCCATTCATTTCAATTAAGAACGTTTTGCCAATCATGAAAGAACAAGGCTTCGGCAGAATCATCAACATCTCTTCCATTAACGGCCTGATTGGATTCGCCAACAAAGCAGCATACAATAGTGCCAAACACGGTGTAATCGGCTTGACGAAAGTCGCCGCCCTGGAAAGCGCCTCTTTTGGCATAACCGTCAATGCCCTTTGCCCAGGATACGTAGACACGCCTCTCGTCCGCGGTCAATTGGAGGACCTGGCAAAAACAAGACAGGTACCGTTAGAAAGTGTTTTGGAAGAGGTCATCTATCCACTTGTCCCACAAAACCGCTTACTCGATGTAAGTGAAATTGCCGACTACGCCATTTTCCTTGCAAGCGACAAAGCTCGGGGCATCACAGGCCAGGCAGTCGTATTAGATGGCGGATATACCGCTCAATAAAATGCATGTTAAAAACCCCGAATAAATGGCACCAAAAAGTGCCCTGTATTCGGGGTTTTCTGTATGGAAATGTGGGAAAATTTGGTGACGAAAAGATATCCCCCATGTTAAAGTAATATAGGGATACCTCCCATTTCACACTATTAAAAGGAGGCCGCGTCATGATTATTAAGTGGGTTAGACTGCGATAATGAAAAGCGCAGGCCAATCATCATGCTCCGGTAAGTATATATTGATCTGCGCCATCGTAACGGCTATTGGATAATATTTAATACGGAGGTAAAAAACATGAGTGAACAGATACTGAAAATTAATAAAGTCGATATATGTACTGAAAGTTTTGGAAACCCTAAGGACCCTGCCGTGCTTTTGATCATGGGAGCGATGTCTTCATTAGATTGGTGGGATGATGATTTCTGTCTCCGCCTTGCCGATTCGGGGAGATTTGTGATTCGCTACGACCATCGGGATCTGGGACGGTCTACCGTTTATGAACCCGGTACCTCCAACTATACAATAACGGATTTGGCTGACGATGCAGCGGGTGTCCTGGACGCTTATTCCATAGAACGTGCTTCTATCGTTGGGATGTCCCTAGGCGGTATGATCGGACAGATTCTTGCTTTAAGATATCCGGAACGCGTAAATACGCTTACGCTAATTGCATCAAGCGTGTTCGGGACTGTAATGGAAAAACTGCCTCCAATGGATCAGAGCATATTGGACCATCATGCAAAAAGTGCTTCCATTGATTGGTCAAATCGGGAGACGGTCATCGCTTATCTTGCGGATGGATGGAAAACTTTAGCCGGTACCAAACCTTATGAGCAGGAAAGAATGTATAAACTGGCAAAAAGAGAGGCAGACCGTGCCAAGCAGATACCGAGCAGATTCAATCATGCCATGCTTGCTGGAGGAGACGAATATTTCGATCGAATGGGTGAGATTTCCGTACCTGTCCTCATCATTCACGGCACAGAAGATCCAGCCTTGCCATACGAGCACGGACTTGCTCTTGCGAAAGCCATCCCTCAAGCTGAATTAGTGACACTTGATGGATCAGGGCATGAAATTCATAGTGAAGACTGGGATATGATTATCGATTCAGTCATAAAGCTTACTTCACGATAAAGGAATAAGCCAATAAATCAGCATAAAGGAAGCCGACCAATAAAGGTCGGCTTTTCTTTATACATTCGTTAGCAGAAACCGCCATATCCTTGAACGGGATAACAGCAATCGTTACCTCTATCGCCGCCGAAACAAGCAGCTCCAACGATGATTAAGAGGATAAACAATACGACTATAAAAGCGAAACCGCCACCAAATCCACCAACATCGTTACCGCAATTTGAATCATGACCACAATTTGACAATAGAAACATCTCCTTATTTGTTTTAGGAGGAAAAAATTAAATGGGTTAATTCAACTTATGTTCTAAATAGGATAATGACACAAAAATCACCAGAAACTTTTTTCAACCACCCGCACGACCTAAAATTAACAGTTTATCAGCGCCTATTTTACTGTTTGGAGATTTCATACAGCTCCGCCTGACACCTTATTCACTCATTGAAATTAATGATTGTTTGCGACATCCAATTCCCACTAATTCAAGCTTATTGTACAATGAAGGTAAAAAGGTCCGGGGTATTTATGTTAAAAGGAAATTCTTATATTCTTGTTTTTTCCATGGCTGTTCTGTTTACAATCATACTTGTTTCAACTACTCCAATAATAATTAAAACGTTACTCGCTTTTATAACGATTGCGTTCGTATTTCCTGTCATTAGGAAATTTCTGTTTAAAGACAAATTCAGAAAAATTAAAGTGGCCTTCTACTCATCAGTGATCTTTACAATTGGTTTATTTCTAGTCTCGTTTTTTGAAGAACCATCCTTTAAATTGGATGGAGATCTCCTGATCATTATGGTTGTGCTTTTTTATAGTTTGATTGGAAATTTCTTTTATGGTTTACCAGTATCACTAATTTCTGAATTCATCTCAATGAAGTTTTCCAATATACGTTTCTGGTTATCTGGATTCATACATATTGGTTTCGGATTGGCTACATACTTTATTGACCCGGGAGGTTTCTTTATCTTTGCGGTTATATGCTCCATAATCTTTTTTGCACTAGATGAAATCACTAAGTTATATTCGACTTCTTATGGACCTAACCAGGAAACAAAAAAATGAAAAGGATAAAAAGAAATTACTCTCTTTTATCCTTTTCAAGCAGCTCAATTACTCTATCAAGTTTTTGTTCTATGCTATTGGTTTTGTTTGACCTTGCAAGAAGAGAACGAACAAAAAAGTAAACCGCAAAAATCATACCAAACAACAAAATAAACATAATAAGTTGATATACTAAATCACCGATATTGAAACCCAAAGAACCCACTCCTTTCCTTTTTTCGGATTAACTATAACTTATATCTACTGGTCAGGACATGGAGTCGACAAAAACTATTACTATAGTTTTTTAGATATCACTATTATTTCTTTATATATTTGTGTAAGTACTATTAGGATATGTATAGGGATACCGACTGCAAGTACCACAATGGAGAATAAGGTCCAGCGAAGGTAAAGAGCGATACAAGTGTAATAGTTATATATATTGATATAATTAACGCCGTCATAAGATTGCTCCTTTATTGGATAATTATAGCATAAGTGCACAGCCCGATAATACATAGGCTGTCTTGCTCCCCTGGCACCTTAGTCTTTATGAGAAATAACTACAAGAGTGACATTCAAAAAAAAGTAATAATTTTACACATTTAAACTGGAACATTTGTTCTACTTGTGTTATTCTTATAAAAACAAAAGAAAAGATCTGATCGCTGCAAACGGTTTGATCCGTAATTATAATTAAAGGTCGGTTGTATCCGCGGGCCTAACACGGTTGTACCGCTGAGCCGAGCCATTTGCTAATCTTTAGGGTGCCGGTTATAAAGACAGCTCCGAACTTCAGCTAAGCACCCATTAGTTCTATTTGAACTGATATTTTTTTAACAAAGTACAGCTATTAATCAATCATTACTCCCCATCCATCTGTTTGCCCACCATAAGGTATACTTAGTCCATCAAGTCGTTTTTGTATATCAATAATTTCTTCGTAATTTAAAAGCATTTTCATTAAACAATAACAAGTCCACTCTTCTGTTTCATCATCTTGTTCTAATTCACAAATAAGCCCGTCATCTTTGAATGATTTTAATACAGCTTCACCACTCTGTTTGTCTGGAACCGCAATAAAAAATTCTACATCTTGTGGCTCATTAAAATCAACACCTTGTTTATATAGCATTTTTAACACTTGCCCATCTTCATCGTTAGGGAATTTTTTAGGGAATAATTTCATTATCCATCATCTCCTTCCTTCTTAATCAGTGAATTAGTTCTTCTTGGTACTAGGGGACATAAAAAGGCTGCCGTAGCAACCCATGATATTTAGAGTAAGGCATTAAACAAGGTTATTGCATATTCTCGGCAATCTTTTTCAGTGCCTTTGCACGAGAAACGATAAATGCTCTCATATACTTTTCTAAAAACAACTTATCAGCTAATACTCCAATTGGACCGAACGGTGACTTATATTGAAATGTATCCATCATTATAGTTCCGCCTGGTTCTTCTATAAACTGATGTGTGTGTACGAAGGAATGGAAGGCACCCTTCACCATAATATCTACAAACTTATTTGGTTTTTCCATTAGTGTCACTTTGGCTTTCAGCCTTTGTTTAATACCAAAGTGAATGGCTTCCCAAGTAACAGTATCTCCCTCCTCTAATAGCCCTTCTGTCACACCATCAACAGCCATTTCCTTTGTGTTCGCTGTCGTTTTGGTATGGATATCCACACTCCTCGCTAGGTCAAAACATAATTCAACTGGGGCTTTAATAAATTGTTGATACTCTATAACAGGCATTTTTCAATCTCCTTATATAAGCACTTTCTATCCATCATTATAGCTCGTTAAAGCAAATTATACCTAGCTATCATTCCCTTATCCTTCCCTGTCTGCTCCATAAGAAACTTCTATGGCGGCGCTCCTCGCCGCCACCATCTACTACGAAAATCTAAACTCAAAATAGAGTCTAACCCATTAACCCCTTGACAATAATGGATGATAACAATACAACCAGGCTGAACTTTTTTTGGTGGATCTTAAGGAAGATACCCTGTATAAGAAACTGGTTGTGACAGTATGGAAGAACCATTTAGTGTACTGCTAGTACGTATACAAAAATTTTTGTAACAAATCTCCTGTCATATGTATTGTTAATCTTTTTTTGAGGTGATTTCTCCTATGGAAGCAATGATTGAACGGTGTGCTGGCCTAGATGTACACCAAGAAACAGTAGTAGCCTGTGTATTATTTGGTCCATTAGATCAAAAGCCAAAGACCTCTATTGAAACATTTTCAACTACAACAACAGGACTCTTGGCTTTAAGTGATTGGCTCGCTACCCTTCAGGTATCCGATGTTGTGATGGAAAGTACCGGAGTCTACTGGAAACCAATATGGAATATACTCGAAGGTTCTTTTCACCTTGTTCTTGCCAATGCAAGACATGTCAAAAATGTTCCAGGACGTAAAACTGATGTGAAAGATGCCGAATGGCTTGCCAAGCTTCTAAGATGTGGACTTATTGAAAGCAATTTTGTACCACCGGAGGATATTCGTGATTTACGAGATCTTACTCGTTATCGAAAAAAATTGATTCATCATCGCACATCAGAACAGAATCGCATTCACAAAATTCTTCAAGATGCTAATATCAAGCTAACATCCGTATTATCAGACATTTTTGGTGTATCGGGACGCCGTATCCTTGAAGCGATTCTAAACGGTGAAAAAATAGAGACCGATGGTCTTCGAAAAATGGTGGATTGGCGAACAAAGGCAAGTATTACTGACATTGCCAGTGCAATTAATGGTCGTATTCGCCGTCATCATCGTGATATGTTGCGTTACCATTGGGAGCATATGAGTTATTTAGAAAAAGCCATAGAAGAATTGGAAAAACAAATCGATCAACTCCTGTCCCCCTATCGTAAGGAAGTAGAATTATTGGATGGAATACCTGGTGTGAACAAAGCTGCCGCAGCTACTTTTATTGCAGAGATGGGCGTTGATATGTCCGTATTTAAGTCAGCTAAACATCTTGCCTCTTGGGCTGGTGTGAGTCCTGGAAATTACGAAAGTGCTGGTAAAAAAAAACGAGTAAAACCACACAAGGTAACAAAGCTTTGAAAACGATGGCTGTAGAGTGTGTACTAGCGACATCAAGGCAAAATAATCGAATTGCTTCACATCGAAAAAGGATTACCAAAAGGCAGGGAAAAATGAAGGGACGAATCGCTTCTGCTCATTTACTACTAACGATTGCTTACAACATCTTAAAAACAGGGGAACCCTATCAAGAACTAGGCTCAAATTACCTTGAAGAAAAACAAAATAACAAAGAGTTAAAAATGATCGAATACCTAAAAAAGAAAGGCTATACAATCGATCCATCTGAACAACAAACTGCATAACCAGTTAAAATAACGACATAGTACATTTACGTCCTTCAAAAAAATTAGAATATGGTGGGCTTATTTAAGTATGGCCTTTCACTAAAGTGTTTTCATACAAAAA
>NZ_JVPL01000194.1:0-4947 GCF_001054655.1 Bacillus sp. 220_BSPC | reverse complement strand
TTTTTGTATGAAAACACTTTAGTGAAAGGCCATACTTAAATAAGCCCACCATATTCTAATTTTTTTGAAGGACGTAAATGTACTATGTCGTTATTTTAACTGGTTATGCAGTTTGTTGTTCAGATGGATCGATTGTATAGCCTTTCTTTTTTAGGTATTCGATCATTTTTAACTCTTTGTTATTTTGTTTTTCTTCAAGGTAATTTGAGCCTAGTTCTTGATAGGGTTCCCCTGTTTTTAAGATGTTGTAAGCAATCGTTAGTAGTAAATGAGCAGAAGCGATTCGTCCCTTCATTTTTCCCTGCCTTTTGGTAATCCTTTTTCGATGTGAAGCAATTCGATTATTTTGCCTTGATGTCGCTAGTACACACTCTACAGCCATCGTTTTCAAAGCTTTGTTACCTTGTGTGGTTTTACTCGTTTTTTTTTACCAGCACTTTCGTAATTTCCAGGACTCACACCAGCCCAAGAGGCAAGATGTTTAGCTGACTTAAATACGGACATATCAACGCCCATCTCTGCAATAAAAGTAGCTGCGGCAGCTTTGTTCACACCAGGTATTCCATCCAATAATTCTACTTCCTTACGATAGGGGGACAGGAGTTGATCGATTTGTTTTTCCAATTCTTCTATGGCTTTTTCTAAATAACTCATATGCTCCCAATGGTAACGCAACATATCACGATGATGACGGCGAATACGACCATTAATTGCACTGGCAATGTCAGTAATACTTGCCTTTGTTCGCCAATCCACCATTTTTCGAAGACCATCGGTCTCTATTTTTTCACCGTTTAGAATCGCTTCAAGGATACGGCGTCCCGATACACCAAAAATGTCTGATAATACGGATGTTAGCTTGATATTAGCATCTTGAAGAATTTTGTGAATGCGATTCTGTTCTGATGTGCGATGATGAATCAATTTTTTTCGATAACGAGTAAGATCTCGTAAATCACGAATATCCTCCGGTGGTACAAAATTGCTTTCAATAAGTCCACATCTTAGAAGCTTGGCAAGCCATTCGGCATCTTTCACATCAGTTTTACGTCCTGGAACATTTTTGACATGTCTTGCATTGGCAAGAACAAGGTGAAAAGAACCTTCGAGTATATTCCATATTGGTTTCCAGTAGACTCCGGTACTTTCCATCACAACATCGGATACCTGAAGGGTAGCGAGCCAATCACTTAAAGCCAAGAGTCCTGTTGTTGTAGTTGAAAATGTTTCAATAGAGGTCTTTGGCTTTTGATCTAATGGACCAAATAATACACAGGCTACTACTGTTTCTTGGTGTACATCTAGGCCAGCACACCGTTCAATCATTGCTTCCATAGGAGAAATCACCTCAAAAAAAGATTAACAATACATATGACAGGAGATTTGTTACAAAAATTTTTGTATACGTACTAGCAGTACACTAAATGGTTCTTCCATACTGTCACAACCAGTTTCTTATACAGGGTATCTTCCTTAAGATCCACCAAAAAAAGTTCAGCCTGGTTGTATTGTTATCATCCATTATTGTCAAGGGGTTAATGGGTTAGACTCTATTTTGAGTTTAGATTTTCGTAGTAGATGGTGGCGGCGAGGAGCGCCGCCATAGAAGTTTCTTATGGAAATATCGGGGCAGGCTAGTGAAAAAGCAAACGTAATAACCATTCTGAATGGTTGGGATTTAATGGTATAATCATAAGAAAATAGAAATGAGCTGAAAATTCTTGAAAATAAAAAGCCTTTTTGTTGCACTATTTTTGTGTTTATTTGTTGTAAGTGGTTGTACATCAACCAAAGTTCTAGAACCTCAAAATCCAAATAAACTCAGTCTGCCTGAAGATATTCCCAATTTTGTAACAGTAAAAGATTTTGAAAAGATAGATTGGGATAGGACGGCTACCGATTTTGGCACAGGTACAAGTAGTGATATTGTTGGAAACAAAAATAAACTGGGCATAATAGGACCAGAATTAAAACCAAATAAAGTGGAAAAGTGGTTGTGGCATTTTTGGGGGATTGATAAAGGTGAATTAACAATCGTTGGTTACAACCAAGATACTTCAAATATAAGTCCTGTTTTAAGTGATGGGGTTTGGTCTAGGACTGGTGTCGGTGGTGGTAAAATTAATGGTGCAGATGCGAGTTTGCCTTCGAATGTCGTGCTACCAAAAGCAGGGAAATGGGCACTCTTAGTTTATATTGATGGTAAATTATTCGATATATTGGTTATGGATATAAAGGGAAAACCTTCTCTGGAACTAGAAGATGCGAATATTGATATTGTTAAAGATAAAAGTTTACTTGGTTCAATTAAGAAAACTGAAGGAGAAAGAAAGGGAGATGAACTGATACCGACAGCTTTAGTTTATGAATTCACCATTAAAAATACTGGTAATAAAACAGTAGGTATTGGAGAATTTGATAAAGGAATTGAACTTAAGATTGAACCCAAAGAAAAATTAAAATCGGTGTCAGAAGACGTAATAGGATTCAATATTTATAATCCTGACGATTATAACGGGAGTGGTGTAGGGTTCGGTCATTCTTTTTCATCTGTTCTTAAGCCTGACGAAAATGGTGAGTATACTCTAAGCTACGATTTAGGTGTAAGTGAAGAAAATTCCCAAGTCCCACTACTTGTACCTTCAAAAGAAAAATTATATGACCTTAAAGAATATGCATTGGATGCTTTTTTGGTTGTAACAATTGAAAATCAAGAAATAGCAAGATTTGACCTGAATAAACCTAAAAACTAACTAGCATTTTAAATTTATTTGTTGAATTAACGGGTGCTATAGCTGAAGATCGGAGCTGTCTTTAAGGCAGCTTTTTCTTTATTCACTATCTGGGGAAAAATAATTGAATAAAACTTTACAGTTCTTAGGAAACTAAAGTGGGTGATAAAATGAAAAATTTCGCAGTAATGCTTTTGATAGCAATATTCTTAATAAGCTTTAATACGCCAGTTTATTCAAAAACAATAAATGAGGCTGATACGGAACTATGTGAAACACTTAAATATGCACTTGTAAATAGTCTTAGACAACCAGTAGATAAAGCAATTGCTGAAATATATAAAAATGATAAAAATGCACCAAGTAATCTTACTTGGGCTTCGTATGACACAGAAATACTCAAAATTAAGCAACTGAACGGAGTTGGTGGAGTATATAAGATAACTCTAAAAGTCTACCCTTATTATGATGCTCATAATAGTTATGGAATAGATGAGGTTGTTGTAGATACAAGGGGTGAGTTAATAAATTATAATCACATAAAAACATATCCTTGAACTTTAACTAACGTATGCGGTCTTCTTTAGGAGGATCGCTTTTTTGTATGAAAACACTTTAGTGAAAGGCCATACTTAAATAAGCCCACCATATTCTAATTTTTTTGAAGGACGTAAATGTACTATGTCGTTATTTTAACTGGTTATGCAGTTTGTTGTTCAGATGGATCGATTGTATAGCCTTTCTTTTTTAGGTATTCGATCATTTTTAACTCTTTGTTATTTTGTTTTTCTTCAAGGTAATTTGAGCCTAGTTCTTGATAGGGTTCCCCTGTTTTTAAGATGTTGTAAGCAATCGTTAGTAGTAAATGAGCAGAAGCGATTCGTCCCTTCATTTTTCCCTGCCTTTTGGTAATCCTTTTTCGATGTGAAGCAATTCGATTATTTTGCCTTGATGTCGCTAGTACACACTCTACAGCCATCGTTTTCAAAGCTTTGTTACCTTGTGTGGTTTTACTCGTTTTTTTTTACCAGCACTTTCGTAATTTCCAGGACTCACACCAGCCCAAGAGGCAAGATGTTTAGCTGACTTAAATACGGACATATCAACGCCCATCTCTGCAATAAAAGTAGCTGCGGCAGCTTTGTTCACACCAGGTATTCCATCCAATAATTCTACTTCCTTACGATAGGGGGACAGGAGTTGATCGATTTGTTTTTCCAATTCTTCTATGGCTTTTTCTAAATAACTCATATGCTCCCAATGGTAACGCAACATATCACGATGATGACGGCGAATACGACCATTAATTGCACTGGCAATGTCAGTAATACTTGCCTTTGTTCGCCAATCCACCATTTTTCGAAGACCATCGGTCTCTATTTTTTCACCGTTTAGAATCGCTTCAAGGATACGGCGTCCCGATACACCAAAAATGTCTGATAATACGGATGTTAGCTTGATATTAGCATCTTGAAGAATTTTGTGAATGCGATTCTGTTCTGATGTGCGATGATGAATCAATTTTTTTCGATAACGAGTAAGATCTCGTAAATCACGAATATCCTCCGGTGGTACAAAATTGCTTTCAATAAGTCCACATCTTAGAAGCTTGGCAAGCCATTCGGCATCTTTCACATCAGTTTTACGTCCTGGAACATTTTTGACATGTCTTGCATTGGCAAGAACAAGGTGAAAAGAACCTTCGAGTATATTCCATATTGGTTTCCAGTAGACTCCGGTACTTTCCATCACAACATCGGATACCTGAAGGGTAGCGAGCCAATCACTTAAAGCCAAGAGTCCTGTTGTTGTAGTTGAAAATGTTTCAATAGAGGTCTTTGGCTTTTGATCTAATGGACCAAATAATACACAGGCTACTACTGTTTCTTGGTGTACATCTAGGCCAGCACACCGTTCAATCATTGCTTCCATAGGAGAAATCACCTCAAAAAAAGATTAACAATACATATGACAGGAGATTTGTTACAAAAATTTTTGTATACGTACTAGCAGTACACTAAATGGTTCTTCCATACTGTCACAACCAGTTTCTTATACAGGGTATCTTCCTTAAGATCCACCAAAAAAAGTTCAGCCTGGTTGTATTGTTATCATCCATTATTGTCAAGGGGTTAATGGGTTAGACTCTATTTTGAGTTTAGATTTTCGTAGTAGATGGTGGCGGCGAGGAGCGCCGCCATAGAAGTTTCTTATG
>NZ_JVPL01000193.1:0-3638 GCF_001054655.1 Bacillus sp. 220_BSPC | reverse complement strand
TCTAGAAACGAATGAAATCCTGCTTTCGTATTTTCAAAGAAACACGTTTTCCCCAGTTCCAACCCTCTAAAATCTTGTGCTCTTGCGACATGATTGTGTTTGGCGATGTCAACTCCGACAATTAAGGTTTCAGAAGTAATTTGAGTGATTTTATGATTTTGGTTATAATTCATTGTGAGGCCTCCGATAGATGTTTTTGTCCTTTTTAGCTTGCCAGCTCAGGACACATTCATCTTATCAAGAGGTCTTTTTTCGTTCAAACCTCATTTTCAGTTATTACAGGAATGCTGCCCCGATAGTTTCATAATAAAAAGCTGCCTTAAAGACAGCTCCGATCTTCAGCTAACGCACCCGTAACTTCTATAAGAAATGAGGTAATTATTAGACAATAAATTTGGTAAACCACGCAATATATCCTGCCCCAGGAATAAAAAATACTTGAGCTAGTATCGTTCCTAATAAACGAGAAGTAACCATCATAAGAGATACACCCTTGAGATTAAGGTAACTTCCCTTCTGATTTATTACGTCATCCGCAAGAATAGATATTTTAGGGTCAATAAAAATTATAAGTAAAATTGTAGCTATTCCATTTATAAGACCCGATGCCATAATAGCTGTTGTTGCTCTTTCTGGAGCTATTAAAGCAGCATATAGCGCAGATAACACTCCAATTGTATAGATTGCAGTAATTACCATATTAATCAAGAACAATCTTATGGGAATATCTTTCAATCTAATATCCTTTAAGTAAGAAAACTTTGGTAAATGAATGTGTTTTATCCCACGTTTAATGTATTCGAAGGTTAACCCCTTTTTTATCAAAGATGGTATAGAACCTCTTTCTTGAGATAAATGAACAATAGCCCTTGAAAAAATTGCAATAAAAGTAGGAAGTAAAAGAATACCTATAATTGTTCCTAATGTTGATGAACCAATAATGATTCTATATTGGTTTTCAACAAACTCTAGTGTATTTACTTTTGGAGCATTATCAACCAGGCTCCCTGTAAATGGTTGCTGCATCATATTCGCTAATCGAGAAATCATAACCATCAAGTTAAATAAGGATAGAGCTGAAGCTAACAATCTTACTCTTGCACCAGATAATCTGACTGCATATGCAAGTGTTTCGATAGAATGGATAATAAATATAAATAGAGATATAAGAATTAATTTTTCTGTTAAGAGTTCCAAAACAAATTACCTACTTTAATATTTTTCTTCCCATATTACCACATATATTTCCAATTTGTGTTATGGAACTATCCTGGCCCTTTAGTTCCATAAGAAAAGATCTCCCTTAAAGACAGCTCTGATCTTCAGCTAACGCACCCGTTAGTTCATTAAGAAAAGCGATTCTTATTAAAGAATCGCGCCCGATTGTGGAAGATTCATAATTTATAATAATTAGTATCATTATGGGTGCATATTAAATTCACCTTTTTGTTACATAATCAAGTGTTATCGGTAATTGAATTTTTGAGATATTATAAAGACTTTAACTAAGAAAATATTGCTTTATGTGTCTTGCAACTTCAATTGGATGATGTTCATTACAAGGGGAAAGATGATGTAATTTTGGGAGCATTAATGTTTGTGTTTTTGGAATTGTTCGACTTAATATTCGAATCATTTGGTGTACTGTTTCTGGACTTTTTTCTCCAGAAACTAATAATATATTTGCATTAATGAAACGATAATTGTTGTAAGTGTCTTCTAAGCGTTTTACTTCCTTATGTTCACATAAATTTGCTGGTAATAATTCTTTTATTTTACTCCAATGATCTCCACGTATTACCATACGTAAGATAAGTTTTGCGTACCAGTTAGGCATTCTTGTTAAAGGACTATGGCCTGCACCCCTTACAAAACTAGTAAATGCTTCTCTAAAATCTTTTTGGTTTATGGCCTTTTCATATTGTAATATCCAGTCCCAATTTGTTGGTAACGAACCTATAGAAACTCCAGGTTCATAGAGAGCTATTTTGGTAAAGGATTGAAACGTACGTGCAGTTTCTAAAGCTACGAGTCCACCATAGCTGTGTCCAAATACATAAATTGCATCTGTTACTTTTTGTAGCGCTTGAATATCTTCGCATTCTTTGTTAATAGAATACTTACTTCCCTGAGGCCCACTCTTCCCTCGTCCTCTTCGATCAATGATGTGGACTGTAAATGAATCCGATAGTTCTTGGGCAAGCACGCTAAGGTCCCTCCAATCATTTAATGCACCATGGATTAGAATAAAACTGGGTCCTTGGCCGATACTTTGATAACTAATGACTGTACCATCTTGTGATGTAAGTGTTGATTGAGTGAATGTATCTATAGGATATGTACTTTTTAAAATGTTTGACATATATAATTTCACTCCTCTGTATACACGGTTAGATTGAATTTATTATTGCTTACCTTACAATAGATTCGTATCAGTTAAAGAGTATTCCTCTTTATATATTCCATACAAAGCTAGTTAACAATAATTGCATATTTTAGGATGTAAGAAAAACGCGAATACCTTGGCTCACAAGATATTAAAACCAAAATCAAGTATTGATTTCGGTTTATCATTTTTATAAACGATTAAACTTTATTCAAAACGGTACGACTTTATTTTAAAACTACATCTTTAATGATCAAACGGTTATATGTAAAACTTAGTTACCATAATACAAATTAAAGGTATGCTTTTCAGTAAGCATACCTTTAAATAATTTTTTTATAGATCTTTTATTTAATAAAATACATTTTTCCATTTACTTCAATAGATACCGAAGACTGTTTCATTTCTTTTTTAAGATTTTTTGCATAAGCTACAACTTCATTAATTTTATTCTTATCTAACTTTTCAGTGAAACTATAAACAATGGTTACTTTTTCTTTAACTAATTTTTCATTGTCTCCTATCCAAGCTCCTGTTCCATCGTAAGAAGTAGCACCTCCAAACATATTAGAGAACTTCTCTAAAGACTGGTCAACATATTTGCTGTTATCAATAGGTTGATCAATATTGTAGGTAGATGGAACATAAATTTTTACAACATTGTCAAGATGGAATTGTCCTTTCAAAACATTTGATTGTTTTTCTTGAGTTGTTGATGTTTGTTTAGATGGGGGTTCAACATATACTGTATAAACAAATAACCCAACTAACATAAAGAATGCTAATACTTTAATTACTACTTTATTCTTCAGTTTTATCACTTCCCCTTATTTAATAATCCCTAATCAAAATAACAAATATAGGAAATTCATCTTTATAATATCAAAAAGGTATATTGACGTATATATACTTTTTTGTCGTTTTTTTAGGTTGTATACGGTATGCAAAGCTAGCTAAGATAATCACTCTTTAAGGAATCCATTAAAAATAAACCCCCTTGGTAGCCAAGGGGGTCTCTCATCTTCGAAATTATCGTTTATGCTGTAGCTTTGAAACAAAGTTTGATCATTTTTGTGTTCCTTAATCAACTAACGCACCTGTTCGTATTATAAGGTCATCCAGAAAATATTTCTGGTTGACCATTTTTTATATCGATATATGATAACCGTAGCCGGGGTAGAACGTCCGCACCTGTGGGACTAGATCCCGTCAACTAAACAGTTCGCCCCCTACTTGTAGAAACATGATTGAG
>NZ_JVPL01000192.1:0-1631 GCF_001054655.1 Bacillus sp. 220_BSPC | reverse complement strand
GGCAAAGACATGTTCGGCAACCAGCTAACCGAGGAACAGCGCCAGAACGGACTGTTGATGGCACTAGGCATCGGCGGTGTGGCAGGTGCGGCCAAAGTCGCCGATAAAGTAGCGAATGGTACAAAGTTCGTCCCTTACAGCAAGGAATTTGCGCAAAAGCAGGTTCAGAAGGTTCAAGCTACAATAACAGACATAGCGAGATCAGGAAAAACCACGTTAAAAAATATAGGTGAAGAAATCGGTAAAAAAGAAATCCCTAAACGGATAAGTATGGAACAAGTATCCCTTGCAGGAGGACAAACCCTTCGCCAAGTTATGATGGAAAAGCAGACAATTAAGGAAGCCTATCAGAAATTTACGGTGAAGGATAGCAAAGTAGAGGGTGTTTCAGGGGAGAGTGTTCCTAAGGGTACGGGTAATAAAACAAGTCAGGTTCCAGATGGTATCATTAGGGACGGTAGTCATATGCATAAAGATAGAACGTTAAAACCAAATGTTAAGTATCAAGCAGGAGAATATGAGTATTTATATGAGACAGACAACATGGGGAGGCTTAAAGAGTTTAATGCAGATGACTTAAAATTAACAGAAAGAGCAAGTAGATTACCACATAAATCTAATACGCCAGGAAAAGAAGCCGGAGATCATGCTGGACATTTAGCTGCTGATAGATTTGGAGGTTCTCCTGATTTAGATAATCTTGTATCTCAATCGAGTAGTGTAAATTTGAGTAAATACAAGAAGTTAGAAAATCAATGGGCTACAGCTATAAAAGAAGGTAAATTTGTTTCCGTCAATGTTAAAGTTAATTATGATGGGGATAAAATGAGACCGAGTGGTTTCGATATAGAATATGAAATAGATGGACGTGTGAGATTCATTAGTATAGAGAATTAGGAGGTATAGCTATGGAAAAGGTATTTGAAGATTACTTTTCAGAGTACCAATCAGATATGGTGGCCATTTGTTTAGAGTATGTCGATAATAAAGCAGATGACATATATATATATTGTTCTTATGAACCAAAAATGTATGTTTTTGATGTTTTCTACAAAATCAACGGAAAGATTGTTCATAAACATCAATTAAATGAAGCAATAAAAAACTCTGAGGGTCAACATAATGTAGTGTATGATGTTTCAAGAGAAAGACAAAAGGCTACTTTAAGAATCGGAAATGAAAATTTGAAACTTATCCATAAAAAGTGTGAAGAGTTTAATAAAGAAATGCCTACTGAGATAAAATTACATTATAATGTGAAACAAAACAGTTTAAAAGGTCAATACAAATATGATTTAGTATATTCTAATGATGACGAACTATTGCCTGATGATATCTTTGATATATGGTTCGAAGATGTGAAACAAAGGAATTTGTAAATAAGACCTTGATTGGCTTTTGCCTTTCAAGGCTTTTTTGCTTTAATTGTTTTAAGGTTAAAGTAATCACATATATGGATTAAAATCGGGTTGGGAGTGTACGCAAGTGGTTGGATAAAGTGACATGAAAAGTAAAGCAATCAAATCAAATACGGAGTCGATCCAGTAACAGGGCGCAAGCTGTCCAGCGAACCACGAACTAGATGCCTATAAAACGACAAAAGGCTTTAGCCTCCTCCAGAAAACCGAATA
>NZ_JVPL01000191.1:0-20344 GCF_001054655.1 Bacillus sp. 220_BSPC | reverse complement strand
AGGGGTTCAGAATTTTTTAATTCCGAACCCCTTTTGTCTACAAACTGAGGAGCCCTTCTTTAACAAGGGCTCCTTTTCTTATGAATGATCTAGAACTCCCCGCTTCACCAGCTTGACTTTTTGACACCCGGCAGTTGCCCTTTATGAGCAAGTTCCCTAAAAACGATACGCGACATGTTGAATTTGCGCATATATCCACGGGGCCTCCCCGTTACTCCACAACGATTGTGAACCCTTGTCGGCGAGGAATCACAAGGGAGTTTGGCCAATGCGGCATAATCCCCTTTCTCCTTCAATTCCTTTCTAAGTTCTGCATACTTTTCGACCATTGCCAACTGTTTTTGCGCTTTTATCACCTTGGATTTTTTCGCCATTTATATTCTCCTTTTTTAAGATCTTGAATGTATGAAAAATCTATAAACTATTCACAATTCGTTCCGCTGCCTGTCTTGCTCCCGATATATTCCTGGATATCGGTCCCATTTCAAGTTCAGCCAGTGCACCCGTGACATATAAGCCAGGTCCCCACTGCAACGACTGCGATACAATTGGATAACCACATTCCGCGCAGCGTAAATCATGCGACCGGATGACTGGCGTCAGCCAATCCTTCCCTGGCAATGTTGACTTAAAGCCGGTCGCTAAAAGAATCGTCCCTGTTTGTTGAATGACCTTTTCGTTTTTATCCCTGAGGCTGATATGCCCATCCTTCCACACAGCGCTTTTCACCTCAACATCCATGACACGCAATAATCCCTGTTTAACCTGATTCATCAGCGCTTTATGTAAGTCAGGTGGGATGGATCCCTTATTACGGGCCTGGATAATGGTCTCGCGTCTTTTTTGAAAGCTGGATATAGCACGGAAAGGTCGCTGTTTTTTCGGCCCCAACCAACCGGGATCACTGTCGAAATCATGAATTCTAAAAGGATGCCGCTTCAGGACCGTCACATCATGTGGATAGATATTACTCAGCTTTAAAGCGAGATGGACAGAAGATATGCCGCCCCCAATGATCGTGATGGGTCCTTGTAATTGTGTCAGCTCCGGAATATTTTCATCGAATATGTGGTAAACGGGACCCCCATGCTCTTGTTTGAATTGCCGTGCCCATTCAGGCCAATAAGGCTGTTCGCCAATACCAATTGAAATCACAAGTTTTTGCCCCTCAAGCCGTCGCTTGTTTTGCAATTGGATTTCCCAGCCCTGTCCCGTTTTGCATGCAGAGATGACTTCCCCTTGCACCCATGCCTGCTTAATGGTTAAATCATCAGCCAAGTGAACACAATGTTCATTGAAAGATTGTAGGGATGGCCGCTTATATTGGCCGTAAAAGTTATTTTTCCAGTCTGCCTTCTCCACATATTTCTGCAGGCTGAAGGGATTCACATCCAGATGGTGTACGGATGGAGAACGTAAATATGGCATTGAAATGACTTCCGTACACTGCTTCCATCTTGACAATGGTTCTTCATTTCTATCGACAATCGCCAGCTGGTCCACCGTCGTTTTTCCTGACTTAAGTAAAAATGCAGCCATCGTCATACCTTGAATGCCTCCGCCAACAATGATCCATTCCAACATGAACTTCCCTCCTTTTACATCCATTCTCTTCGATAAAACATAATCATTACGATTTAAACCTTAAAACTACTTCGTTTCACGGTGAAGCGTGTGTTTCTTCAATCGCGGGCAGTACTTTTTCAATTCGATCCTGTCCGGGTTATTCCGCTTGTTTTTCGTTGTAATATAATTTCGGTCCCCTGACTCTGTGCATGCTAACGTAATGTTTACTCTCATTTTTATTTCCTCCTAAAGTTTTTTAATGAACGATTTCCGTAAATGCAGGCAATCGATCTTCATAAAGAGACCAATCCTGCTGCATCTCCATTTCCGTCAATAAGCATTGATCTAATTCAGTTTCGATTTCCTGTTGATCCATTTGAATGCCAATCATCACAAGCTCCGTCATCCTGTCACCGTATACCGCATTCCACCGTTCCAATAATTCAGGTGCTTCCTTTAAAATTTGGCGCTGTTCTTCTTCAGGGTAAGCTGCAATCCATTTACCGGCTGCTTGTAAAGTCAATGACGCTCCTGCCTGTGAAAGCAAGCCTGCCGTATCATTTCTCGATGCCAGCCAAAGGAATCCCTTCGCCCTCACCACTTGTACGGGCCAGTTTTCCAACCACTCCATCAGCCGTTCGGGATGAAAGGGTACCCCCCTCCTGTAAACGAAGGAAGAAATCCCATACTCCAAGGTCTCCGGGATATGCTCTTCATTCAATTCCTTTATCCAGCCCGCTCCTTGGCTTGCCTCTTCAAAATCAAATAAATGTGTATTCAATACATCCTTTAGCGGCACCTTGGAATGGTTTGTTTCGATAATTCTCGCATCGGCATTCACTTTATGAAGAACCGCCTTCAATTCCGCAACGGCATCAGCATCCATCAGATCGATTTTATTTAACAGGATGACATTGGCGAACTCTATCTGATCTATTAGTAGATCGACCACTTCCCTGCCATCCGCAGCATCAGATGCCTGCATCCTGTCAATAAGCGTTTCTCCGGAAGTGAAGTCTTGCCAAAAATTATACCCATCAACAACGGTGACCATCGTATCAAGCCGGCAAGATTCCGATAAATCAATTCCCATGCTTTCATCAACATAGGAGAAGGTTTGGGCTACAGGTACCGGTTCGCTTATCCCAGTCGATTCAATCACGATATAATCGATGTCCCCTTGTTTCGCCAATTTCTCCACTTCAATCATCAAATCCTCACGAAGCGTACAGCAAATGCAGCCATTCTGCATTTCCACCAGTTTTTCATCCGTCCGGGTAAACCCTCCCTGTTTGACCAGCGAAGCATCAATATTGATTTCACTCATATCATTAACGATGACGGCAACCTTCAGATCATCCCGATTTTCAAGAATATGATTCAAAAGCGTCGTCTTTCCCGCACCAAGGTATCCACTCAGTACCGTAACCGGAATTTTCTTCATCTCCATCCCTTACCACTCCTTTACCTGATTTCTTTACTGTAAGTAAATCAAAATCATTACGATTTAAAAACCGAAGCCATCACCCATGTAAAACACTCTCTAATAATAAAACGTAATCATTACTATTTGCAAGTTTTTTTCAAAATTTCCTCCGAATACTTCTCCACGCTTGCTCCGACACACGGATAAATGAAAGGGGCTGACATTAAACCAAAAAAATTAAATGGAAGCCCAATCACACATTACATCATGTGTATGGAACCTCCATTGCAGCTTTATCATTTTAATGTACTTCTATATTTACAAGCAGCTGATCATTAACAAAGTTTCATTATCCAATACATTTTTCTTTTTCTTTGTTGCAAATCGAGAAAAAAATTATTGGCCATTGTGCTTATTCCGCCATTTCCCACCCTGAAGATGTTACTGTCTTTTGTTCAAAAGTTTCAATCTCTCTCTGTTTCGCCAGTTTAGAAGCTTGTGATACGGACCACGTTAAATTCCCAAAGGCAATCACTGTCCCGATCGAGATAACTAACACCTTTTTACAAAGTATTTTCTTCAATAGCTTCCTCCTGAGAATGTATTGGAATACTCTAAATATAAACCAACATTGTTAACCTAACATGTAGCTGCTGTAAATGTACGAAATTATTTCTGTACATATATAAACACAAAAAAGCTGAGTGCATATGCAGTCAGCTTTTCATAGGTGTTTCTTATTTATAGAACACTTTATCGACGTTGTATTTAGCATGAAGCTTATTGATCATATACGTTTCATAGATTTCACGTTCCATAGCGTCTTCGACTAAAAGAATGTCAATTTTCTTGACTTCATTACGATGCTCTTTAATCGGAGAAACATTATCCTCAAAGTGCTTCTTGACCCTTGGTCTTAATTTACGGGCTTTACCGACAAAAATCAGTTCATCATTCTCATTGTAAAACAAGATGATGCCGCCTTTATCACGGGGAATCAAATGAAAATCGATAAACCCGTAAATTTCAGGAATGACAGCTTCGTCTCCTTCTATAACTTGCTTTCTTTGTTTGATGCTTATATCCGCTGCAGGGATTTCAATTTTAATCATTACTATTCACGTCCTCTATTTGTATAAAGTGAAACTTTCAATCGGAATCAAAATACGGTTTCACGCCAAGCCAATCACTTCAATCTTAAAGGTAAATGGTATCATAATTATGAATGAAAAGCCATGTATGCCTTGATTGGTTTAAGATGATTCTAAATATAAAGAAGAAGACTCGCTGGGAGCCTCCTTCTTTATCGGAAATATCCGTTACCACCTGTGAGCCTTTGCATTGCTTCTTAGTATAATGTTTGTTTGTGATTCTTGCGTGTGGCCATTAACTTGAGATTTTGAACGCTTAGGTCTTGTCCAATTATGGTGAAACTTTTGAGAATGTGGATCTAATTGATCTTTATAGCTCATTCTGTGTCACCTCATCATTAGGATTTGGATATTCCGTTCAGTGATAGTAATCCCCATCACTTGTTCTAGTATTTTATTTTTCCAAGCCATTTATACATATTCTTTAAAAAGCGAATTCAGCTGACTTGCCTTTTGCAAGGACTTTCCCTTCGTCATCCACCGCATCACTTGACATGACGGATATGCCTTTTATGTTTCCATCATTTAGAATGAAACCAATGTTTCCGCTTTTTGAACCGTTTCCTTCTATTTCACCAGTAAGTTCTTCCAAATAGATCTCATCTTCCCATGTCAGATGTTCTCCTCTGTCCGTTTCAAGGAAAGCAACTGGCGAAAACTTAATTTTTTTATCCGAATTGTTTTTGATTTCCACGTTCACTTTTACGATATCGAAATCTTCATCATGCGTATAGCCGTGGAAGAAATCGATCATGCTGTAATCCGGAGTGGCATGCATCACTTTCATTTCCTTGACTTTAACCTCGATCGGGCCAACATTCAACGTTTCATTCACTTTTTTATAGGCCTTCAAAGTTAATTCGCCTTTGGCATCGGAAACATTCTGACCGATTTGGTTCAAGTTTATATCATCAGGAAGCTGCGGATTCGGAACATAGACATCCTTTTTTTCCAGTGGTCGTGCAATTTCCTCTGTTTTTTCTTTAGCTGTTGTTTCTTCTTCGTAAGCTGGTTGGGTATTAAGAGCACCAAATGCCGTTAATAACAGGGCACCGATCATCAGTCTGTTCATTGAATCCCTCCCTGAAGTCATTATTTCTTTAATAGCTCAAAAATGATTTTGGCTTGATCCGTGTTATCGACTTGCCCGGCAAAACGTTCTTTATATGGCCCGTATGCGTAGACCGGAACATCTTCACCCGTATGTCCCCCAGTAGTCCAGGCAGTATTGGTACGGTTATCGAATATGGATTCGATGGCATTATCGACATTCGTCACATTTTTTGATTTGGCAGCTTCAGTTACCGTTTTGATTTCACCGTCAGTTAGCTTCACTACATTTTGGTTAATATACTGCTTTAACGTCTTTTCGACATCAGCGCCTTTGACGATGGCATCCGCCATGAAGTCAGGAGTGCGTTTGGCTGCCTTGATTGGCTCACCGTACCAGTTATATATTCCTTTTGCTCCGATCGAGAATCCTCCTGTAGAGTGATCCGCCGTAGCCACCACTAAGGTATGTTTGTCTTTCTTCGCAAATTCCATGGCCGCTTTGTATGCTTTTTCAAAGTCTTCCATTTCACTCATTGCACCTACGATATCATTATCATGTCCTGCCCAATCGACCTGGCTTCCCTCGACCATAAGGAAGAATCCATCTTTATCTTTATTCAAGCGCTGGATCGCCGAACTTGTCATGTCTGCCAAAGAAGGCGTTTCACTTGGGCGGTCAATCATTTTCGGAAGTCCTTCAGAAGCGAATAAACCAAGGACCTGTTCATTTTTGTCCTTAAACATTTGATTTTTATCCGTCACATAACTGTAACCATCTTTTTCGAAGGCTTTCGCCAAATTGACATCAGGCCGGACAAAATTGGACTTCCCACCGCCCAATAGGACGTCAATTTTATGTTTGCCTTTTATTAATTCGTTATAATAATCGTCTGCGATTGAATTCATGTTTTTCCGATTTTCATCATGGGCGCCAAAAGATGCAGGCGTAGCATGTGTGATTTCCGAAGTGGCAACCAATCCCGTCGCTTTTCCTTTTTCCTTTGCTGCTTCCAATACGGTTTTGACTTCGGATTTATCATTATCCACTGCAATGGCAGCGTTATAAGTCTTCACTCCTGCAGACATTGCCGTAGCGGCTGAAGCTGAATCCGTTATATTTTGTGCAGAGTCTTCTGGGTAAGTCATCTGCTGGCCAACCAAGTATTTATCAAACTCTGTCCGCTCTGCCACCTTCGTACCAGGATTATCTTTTAAATACCGGTAAGCGGAGGTATAGGAAACACCCATGCCGTCACCGATCAGGAAAATAACGTTCTTGATTTCCGGTTCTTTATTTGGGTTCCCCTTTGCCGAAACACGATCCGCACCGGACCATGATAAACTTCCAAATGCCAATGCAGAAACGAGCGTGATGGGTAAGACCTTTTTCCTCCAAGTGCGATTCAAATGAATGACCTCCCGTAATGTTATCTATTTAATTTAACTATAGGTGAAGAAAATGAACTCAATGTCAAGGCTATGTAAAAAAGCGACAGGATAATTGTTAAGACAAAGTAAAGACAGCATGCGGAATTGGTTATTCAGGGAAATCATCAGTAGCTGGGGTATATTACAGGCCATTCAACGTCTTCAAATCGGGTGGTTTTTAGGAGTTTAATGTGCTATTAATGGAGAAAAAAAATAAAGCATCCGAATAAGGATGCTTTAGAGTAGAACAGCAGACAAAGTCATCTTTGAGAAACGTTACATTTTTTTCGAAAATCCGCTTTTTTTCGCCGACTGACTGTCAAACCTCCTGTCGCAAGCATCTAGCGGAGTTTCGGCTAGCCAGTTATTCGGCAGGAAAATCATGAAGCACAAACTATTCTTAAACCGTTCGGGATGAGACCAGCCTACGTTTTACTTTAAAAACCATTCCAGTTGATTGGAATGGAAGGTACGAGACTCCTGCGGGAAAAACGTGTCCAAGGGAGACCCCACAGGCGCAAATGGCGCCGAGGAGGCTTCCGGACCGCCCGCGGAAAGCGAGTACCTGGAGTGAAGATCATGTTCCATTTGATTTAAGAAATCCGCTCCCTCTTGTCGGCAAGCTGAAGCGCTCCATTCAAAGAGCGCTTTTTTCACTATTCTTTCTCTACAACTAAACATTCCAAAGCACGGGCCGCATTCACTCTCGCCACCTCGATGGAATCGGCAGACGACAGGGCGACCGCAACCCTTCTACCTGCCTTTGTAACAGGTTTTCCGAAAAGACGCACTTGTGTATTAGGTAAAGCCAAGGCCTGTTCAACACCGACTATTGAATATTCCGATAACTCATCTTGCGCTTTTAATGGACGGCTGGCACCCGGACTGATCAGCTTGATTTCCGGGATGGGGAATCCTAGAATCGCCCGAATATGAAGGGCAAACTCGGACAAATTCTGAGTCACCAATGTCACTAGCCCCGTATCGTGCGGACGTGGGGAAACTTCACTGAAATAGACTTTATCCCCTGAGAGGAAAAGCTCTACCCCGAATAATCCGTACCCGCCAAGTTCATCCGTAATGGCATGGGCAATTCTTTTCGCTTCCATTATTTGTGCTTCTGTCATATTATGCGGCTGCCAGGATTCAATATAATCCCCGCCCTGCTGAATGTGACCGATGGGAGCACAAAACATGGTACCATTTACGGTCCGGACAGTAAGCAGCGTGATTTCCGAATCAAAACGGATAAATTCTTCAATGATCACCCGTCCATTTTGAACCCGGCCGCCTTCCATCGCGATTTTCCAGCAATCCTCCAGGTCACCTTCCGTGTGGCACACACTTTGCCCTTTACCTGAAGAACTCATCAGAGGTTTGACGACATTGGGAAACCCAACTTCCTTGGCAGCTTGGACAAATTCTTCATAGGTGTTTGCGAATTTGTAGGCTGCTGTCGGAATCTCCAGCGTTTCAGAAGCCAGCCTCCTGATCCCTTCACGATCCATCGTCAATTTAGCGGCTCTTGCTGTCGGAATGATTTGAAAGCCTTCCTCTTCCAACTTGACTAATTCGGATGTGGCGATGGCTTCTATCTCCGGTACAATCAAATCGGGTTGTTCTTTCTCTACAACTCCCCTTAGTTGTTCCGCATCCAGCATATCGATCACATAACTGCGATGAGCGACTTGCATGGCAGGGGCATGTTCATAGCGGTCTACAGCAACGGTCTCCACACCAAGTCGCTGAGCTTCAAGTATGACCTCTTTCCCCAATTCACCCGAGCCCAATAATAAAATCTTTTTCGATTTATACATTCAGTCTCTCCTCCTTAATTCCTCAAAAACATTATATACGAACTATAAACGAATAAACATAAATATTTATTCGTATTTTCATTTAAAATCACACTGAAAACAGGAAATGAATATATTTATTTCCCGTTATCAAATACCAACTTGACAAATAGGATTAATACACTTTATACTGCTTTTATATAAGGAATATATATAAGCTGACTAGTCTACTGGAGGCTCTCTATTCAACAGGAATAGGGGGTTTTTTCGTTTTTATCAATGAGGGAGGAGTTTACTATGCAAAAGGAATTGCTAAGGACCATTTCCCCTGTCATGAATGAGAAGAAAAATGGGGGCTTAGAAGACATGGAGTACCTTAATCTTCCTGACAGACTATTTTTCCACTGGTGCCAGCAGAAATATCGACTGAATAGAGGGGTTTACAACACGATCGATCATTGGTTCTATGAATACGGCATTGTCCATATTCTTCACCGCCGGATCAACCTTTTAGCCTTTTTGGATTTCGCTTCTACCTCGGAACAGGAAGCCGGAAAGACAAAGTTCATTAAATTCGGCAATGGTGGCCTAAGGCAAAAGCTACAGGAATTCATTGCAGATTAACCTGAATCTTATAGGGCCCTTATCAGTAATATGCCCATTCTCCACCTACTGGTAAGGGACACTTATACGAATGTCGAAATTTGCAATACGATTACTTTTGAAAATGTAAGCGCTTTCTATTATAATGAAATTAGGTTGGATGGCATGCGTGGCCGTCACAGTATCTGGCGTAGGTGGGGCCAATACTAGCGCTAAGGAAGGTAAACTTCTTTACCGTAATACTATTAGATTTCCTTTTGGTAGGGGCTGCAAAATCACCGGGGCATGGAAAATGTCCGTTCATTTCAAGCTAAAAAGCGAGTTAATCATGCAATCGATAAGTAAAGCATAACTTTACTTATTTTTTGCAGCAGCCCTCATCGTTTCAAGTCTGATAGTTTATAAGACTAAAAAGCTCTACCCCATGGAAACGGAGTTGAGCTTTTTCATTTGGTCAGATTTCACATATATAACCCTGCCAAGAAAATCCCAAGCGACTTCTGATAAATCTCATCGAACTGTGATATGGGAAGGGGATTCGTTCCTTTGCCCAGCTCCACGGTAAATCCCGGCCTGCGCCAATCCTGAATGAACCAATCCTTATACCCTGCATAACTATTGGCGGATTTGACAGGCTCATATCCACTGACCCTCGCAAACTCATTGACTATCGTTTCCGACTCGGGTGGTTCCAAACCTTCAAACCCCCAAAAAATCACCTCTCCTTGGGTGTGGAACGCAAGGACTTTGCCAAAATCACGTTTTTTTGTCAACTCTGACATTGCAATGGCCTCTGGCTGTGTAAGCGGCCCTTCCCCTGGATAATTAGCCGGACCTGGCTCCGTTACATTATTACGGGCTTGCTCCAGTTCCCATTCGGCGGGAAATTGATCATTCAGATCCACACCATTGATATTGGCTTTCCAGCCAGAGAAGTCTTCGCTGCCATTATTCCATTCGATGAGCCGTCCTCTCAAAGACTCATCTGCAGGCGGTCCTTTCAAAACCAACTCCACTCCGTCCGGATTCACCATTGGGACGATCGACAGCATCGTCTGTTGATAAAAGGGAAACATATCTAGACCGCGGATGTCAGCCTGATTCGTGATTGCGAGTAAATAATCATTTAAAAAGGTCATGATCACAGGCGTCGTTATCCACTCATTCGCATGAAAGGAACCATTATAGTGAACTCGTTTGTTGCCATTTCCAATCAGAACTTCGGGGATATCCCTTTCAAGCACGGAGTCCCCGATGGGGGAGGTTTTTATAAATGGATAGATTGTTTTCAAACGTCTAACATCGGTCATCATCGTCCCATAATCATATTCCCGATTTCCTTGAATGAGCCTCCACGTAATCCTTAATGGCACAGAAATTGTCTGACCGACTTGCAAGGCATTCGGGTTGAGATTGGGATTAACTAAAAATAAGGCATCCAATGAAAGATTGCGTGACCTGGCAATTGCCCATAACGAATCACCTTGCTTTATACTATAGCCGGTCGTCGTAAAGCCAGGTATTTTGATTTGTTGGCCAATCATAAGTGCAAGTGGATCAATCCCACTATTGGAATCAATGATAAGTTGGTAATTAACCTTGAATAATTGGCTATAATACCACAAGGAATCATTTTGCCGCACAAAAACGTCCATACTGCACCTCCTCTTAACCAAATGTATGCAGATTCGATTCAATTATTGCCAAAGCAAAAGTCACTCCTCAAAACAAATCAAATTGGGTTTTTCATCCAGAATGCTTTGATATTGCTCATTACTTCCATACGTACCATCAGGGTCTAATTCCCGATATCTTTTGAATTTCGCCATCCGATCTTCTTTTTTGACCCAGCCCAGATGCTTCAATCGTATGTCGGATAACTTGTGAGGCAATTCAAAGACATTTTCTGCAAATCTACCGCAATGCTGCGGCCTATCGTTCCATTTGCATTCAAACCCCTCCCGATATCTGACCAGGAACGGCCGGCAATACTGGTGAGCGAACCAGTGTTCATCCTCCCTGTAATGGGTTTCATTCCAAAAGTCATATAACCGGAAGCAATATACATCCACTTCTTGATCGCTTATCAGCTGCCTGACTTCCTCTTTGAATCTATTTTTAAACACTTCATCGGCGTCAAGATTTAATATCCACTCGGGATTTGACTTCACCGTCTCTTTCCATTGCATTTTACGAAGTTCAATTTCATTGGAGAACTTGGAGATAGCATTTCTGATGATACGCACCGGCATCCCATTCAAAACCTCTAAACAAACCTCTGCGGAATTGTCCGTGCTGCCGTCATCAATAATCACGGCTTCATCTTTTTGAAATCCGCGACCTTCCATACCAGATTTTCATTCCATTAATGGGTAGTGCCATTACACACATAAATATCGCTTTGATTGGATGCCAGTAATTTGACATTGTTCTGCTCCTGACTGAAATCTTCGAGCATCTTGCTTGATCGCTCATCTTCATCGTCATCAATGAAGAAATAGGCAAGTTCCTTCCCCTCCGCATCCAACCGTTTGAGTGAAAGCAGAGAACTTTTGTAAAATATGTGGTTTTTGGTAAATTGGACTGCCCACTAACACCCGAACCTTTTTACTGGTCATTAATACCACCCTTTACTGTTAATCTTGACTGGCCCCCAATTAATCTGACTGCAAGACTTTCCCTGAAGACATTTATAACTAAATATTCTTACCGAACTTGTCGGGTGTCATTTAAAAACGGCGTCCTGTGTACACAAAACAGGCATCCATTCATGAATGGATGCCTGTTTGCATTTACTAGATTGGGAGTTTCATATTTTACACTTCTTGCGGTACAGATAAACCTAAACCTTCGGCTATGCGCGTTCCGTATTCCGGATCGGCTTTATAAAAATGACCAATTTGACGAAGCTTGATTTCCTCTAATTCCACAGGTTTCATTGCGCCCACGATCGTGTCAACAAGGCGCGTTTTCTCTTCGGCACTCAATAGACGGTATAAGTCGCCTGCTTGAGTGTAGTGATCATCACTATTATGACCAACTTGTGCAGCTTTCCCGGTCACCTCGAAAGGAGTGACTTTATTTTCCTCTGATTCGGCAGGGCCGCCAAAACTATTCGGCTCATAATAAACAGATCCCTTGCCATTGTCATCTGCACGCATGAAGCCGTCACGCTGATAATTGTTCGCTTCCACTTTCGGACGGTTAACCGGAAGCTGGTTATGATTCGAGCCCACACGGTAACGGTGTGCATCTCCGTATGCGAATAGACGCCCTTGAAGCATCTTGTCCGGGGAAGCCTCAATTCCCGGTACGAATGTTCCCGGTGAGAATGTGGCTTGCTCTACTTCAGCAAAGTAGTTTTCAGGATTTCTGTTCAATTCCATACGGCCAAGCTCAATCAGCGGATAATCTTTTTGAGACCATACCTTCGTCACATCGAATGGATCGAAACGGTATGTATCCGCATCTTCCAGAGGCATGATTTGAACATATAATTTCCAGGCAGGGAAGTCCCCTTTTTCAATCGCATTGAAAAGATCTTCCGTATGGTAATCAGGGTTTTCACCTGCTAGTTTTGCAGCAAGATCCACATCAAGGTTTTTGATGCCCTGTTCTGTTTTGAAGTGGTATTTCACCCAAACGCCTTTTCCTTCAGCATTCACCCATTTAAATGTGTGGCTACCGAAACCATGTGTATGACGAAGTGTAGCAGGAATGCCCCGATCGGACATCAGGATCGTCACTTGGTGCAGAGATTCCGGTGAATGTGACCAGAAATCCCAAACAGCCGTAGGGTTTTTCAAATGTGTTTTAGGATCTCTCTTTTGTGTATGGATGAAGTCGGGGAATTTAATCGCATCGCGAATAAAGAATACTGGTGTATTATTACCGACGATATCGTAGTTTCCTTCTTCGGTGTAGAATTTAACTGCAAATCCACGCGGGTCACGGACTGTATCTGCAGAACCCAATTCACCTGCAACTGTGGAGAAACGGATAAAAAGATCTGTCTTCTTGCCCACACCATTGAAAAGCTTAGCTTTCGTGTACTGAGAAAGGTCGTTCGTTACTTCGAAAGTACCGTATGCACCGGCACCCTTCGCATGAACCACACGTTCAGGGACACGTTCACGGTTGAAGTGAGCTAGCTTTTCCAATAAGTGTACATCTTGAATGAGCACAGGGCCGCGTTCGCCGGCAGTGATAGAGTTTTGATTGTCTCCAACTGGGGCTCCCCAGCTTGTAGTAAGGTTTTTCTTATTCGACATAATTGAACCACCTTTTCATTATTATTTATGTATATAATGATAAAGCTTCTCAGAAAAAAATCAATACTTATTTATAATAATTTTAATATAATAATCAATTCATTATTCACTCGCTGATGATATAACTCCAAACACATCCATAATATGGATAGTTCAAAAGGTACAAACGCTGATGGAACAACCTATTCACATAATTACATTCCTAATAATGGTATACGACCCTTATAGGCGATTTTCCTTCATGACGAGTGATTTTATCATTTCTCCTACCAATGGGATAGCAATCGAGAATGGTTAACGAATAATCATAGATACTTTGCGCTACTTCACCCTTTTCTTCTATTCATCTTATAACAAACCGAAGTGTTCTCCTGTGACTTTGTTCACTTCGTCAGCATTTATTTACAGAATGGCGAATAGCCGGATGCATAGAAACTGAATTTTTCATTGCTTTTGTGAACCCTATCTTTCAGCAGAACCCTTCCTGAATCCGCTGAAACAAATGGCCATCCCCCTTATTTTGCTAGAGAATTTGTAAACATACCGGTTTGTGTTCATATAGAAAATAAGATACTATTACGTTAAAATGACCGTCCAATAAGAGTAAGGGTGATATATATGAATGAGCGCAAACAACTGGTAGTTAAATATGCGCACCAATTATTTATTGAAAAGGGTTACCAAGCAACTTCCATTCAGGATATTTTAGATTATAGCGGCATTTCAAAAGGAACATTTTATAACTATTTTTCTTCTAAAAGCGAATTGCTTAAGGCAGTCTTCCTAACTTCGCAAGAAAAATTCGAAAAAGAGCGGAATGAATTGCTGATTGGGCAAAACCTTGCAGATATTGAAATATTCATCAAACAATCAGAATTACAAATGCACTCAAACAAAAACAACAAAATCTTTTTCTTATATGAAGAAGTAATGATTTCAAATGATAGCGAACTTAAGAACTTCATAACACATGCTAAATTCCAGCATATCCATTGGTTATCAAAACGGTTTCTGGACATTTTCGGTGCTGATAAAAAACCTTATATTTTGGACTGTGCCATTCTTTACTCGGGAATGATGCATCAAACGATTCATTTTAATGCCTTGGCTAAAGAGCCCGAGTTCAACCCTACTGAAATTATCCGTTATTGTGTCGATAGGATTAAATCGATTTTCGAAGATGTCAGCAAGTCAAATGCACAGCTTTTGGAACCCGATCTCATCAAGCAATGGCTGCCTGAGTGCTTCCATAACCAGCAGGATTTTCATACAGCACTCCTGCACTCTGCAAATGACCTAAAAAAGATGATCTTGAGGCTTTGCCAAGATGATGAAGCGGAACGGGTTAAAAACTTAAAATTGATTCACTTTATCCAAGAGGAATTATTACAAAACGTTGAACCGCGAACCTTTCTTATTGAAAGTGCCCTGCTTTCCTTAAATACAAATCCCAAATTAAAAAACACTTTGGAATTAAGTGAATTCGAAAAGATCATTGCCAACAACTAAAGAGAACCTAATGAATCCCATTTTGTAGACATTTGGGGTTCGGACTGGCCTTATCGCCAACCATAATTTTATAAAAAAAACCAAGTTATCCTTCATGGTTTTTTACTGTTTTATAAAATCCGCAACGGATTGAAGAAAACTAGCTGAAACGTCCTTTTTGAGGGTTTGTAAAAAGAAACGTTGATTTCCACTACAGGCACTCGCTTTCCGCGGGCGGTCCGGGAGCCTCCTCGGCGCAAGCGCCTGTGGGGTCTCCCGTACGCGCTTTCCCCGCAGGAGTCTCGTACCTTCCGTTCCAATCAACTGGACTGTTTTTTAAAGAAGAACTCTTTTATGACCCTTAAAAGGGTTCTTTCCATTCTGGGGGAATGCATATCGTATCCTCTTTTTTTTGTGACAATTCTGCAAACATATAACTGAAATTCATCAAATTTTAGTATAATGACTTGTAGAAAGTGACTTCAGGAGGAGTTTTTCATGAACATAATCATGCGTTTTCTTATCAACGGGCTGGTATTGCTCGTTATTGACTGGCTTCTCGACTCCATCACGATTAAATCTTACGGAACTGCCTTGCTGGCGGTTTTTATATTATCGATCATGAACTTGCTGGTTAGACCCATCCTCCAACTTATCACATTGCCGATCACCATCCTGACGTTCGGGTTGTTTTCTTTCATTATCAATGCCTTCACATTCCAAATCACTTCCTATGTTGTCAGTGGCTTTGTAATAGATTCTTTTTGGGGGGCTTTAATCGGATCATTGTTATTGAGTTTCATTCAAAGTCTTCTTATAAAACAGAGTAAAAAAAACCGTCAGTAGCATGCTGACGGTTTTTCATGTCATTTCCATGACAGCCTTCGATATTTCCCGGGCTATTTCACTAAATTCCGCTAAGCATCTCTAGCTGTTTTCTCTCATTTTTGACAATCCAGAAGGAAAAAGCGGCTAATATCCATAACTTTACATATACATGCCGATTTCTCTGGAAATGGGTATGAATCGAATTATGGAGGAATCACATGTTCACAAAACATGAATCAAGATTTGCCCTGTCCATTGTACTCGTGCTCGCTTTCCTTATTCCCGCTCTTTTCATCACTCCATCACTAGCCGCAGCTGGCGATGGCAGCTCGTCATCTCCTTACTCCGTTTCCCAAGCCATTACGAATCAAGACAGCACGATTAAAACGGTCAGTGGATATGTGGTAGGACAGCCCACGTCAGCCAATACCGTCATTACGAGCAGCTATCCGAATGATTATGCCATAGCACTTGCAGACAGCTCATCGGAAATAAACATTGCCAATATGGTTTATGTTCAGATTCCATCCTCCTTCCGCTTAGAATTTGGGTTAAAAACAAATCCTGCATTAAAAGGGAAAAAAGTCACCGTCACCGGTACACTGAGTGCCTATTTCACCCATCCAGGCTTAAAAGATGTATCTGCCATGTTTTCAGGGAATGATTCACCAGAACAGGAGACACCGGGGGTTGGCTCATACTATGATTCAGCCAGCGGCAAATCAGGGGCGTCATTAAAGAAAGCCCTCCATGAAATCATCGATGACCATAAGGAAATATCGTATTCAAATGTCTGGGAAGCTTTACGGATAACCGATGAGGACCCGAATAACGCCAATAATGTCATTCTACTTTATACAGGGCGTTCCCAAGGAAAAACGCTGAACGGATCAGGTGTTAATGATTGGAATCGTGAGCATGTATGGGCAAAATCACATGGTGATTTTGGTACCACTTTAGGACCCGGCACCGACCTGCATCACCTTCGGCCTACTGATGCCTCCGTCAACAGTACAAGAAACAACCTGGACTTTGATAATGGAGGTACTGAACATACCGAGGCGACAGGAAATTACTATGATTCTGATTCGTGGGAACCTCGCGATAGCGTCAAAGGTGATGTCGCCCGGATGCTGTTTTATATGGCGGTTCGTTACGAGGGTGATGCAGGGGAAGTCAATTTAGAGCTGAATAATCAAGTGAATAATGGCACAGCCCCTTATCATGGTAAATTGGCTGTCTTACTGGAGTGGAATGAACAGGATCCTGTAGATGCCTTCGAGCGTAACCGAAATGAGATCATTTATAATCAATATCAGCATAATCGCAACCCTTTCATTGATCATCCTGAATGGGCCTCCGCCATCTGGCAATGATGAAACGAATCAAGCTGTTGCTTATCTTCGGACAGCTTTTTTTCACTTTCAAATGTCTAAATTTTTAGAAAAATCACATAATTATATTTTGTTTGTATAGCATTATAATTAGTTTCGAAAGGTTATATTACGATTAAAAATCTTAGGAACACTTTCTTAGTAAGCGTTTTCATATTTTTCTTTACATTCTAACTATTAAAATATATTATTTAATTGTAATATTATGTGAAAAATCAATAAATAATATGTATTCACCTCTACTAGTGATAAAATGCTAGATAGAGAAAATTAAACTCCAACATAGAAAAGGGGAAAATTATGCAAAACTCCAAAGAATCTCAACTACATAGAGGTTTGGAAGAAAGACATATCGCATTAATGTCTCTTGGCGCAGCCATTGGAGTCGGTTTATTTCTCGGCTCGGCATCTGCGATTAAATTAGCCGGTCCAGCAATCATCATTTCTTATGCCATTGGCGGACTTATGATCTATCTTATCATGCGTGCACTAGGTGAAATGGCAATAAAAAATCCAGTCGCAGGCTCCTTCAGCCGTTACGCAAGCGAATTTGTCGGTCCTCTAGCCGGATATATAACCGGATGGAATTACTGGTTCGTTTGGATCGCCACCTGTATGGCTGAAATTACGGCAGTCGGAATCTACATGCAATTTTGGTTCCCTGATACTCCGCAATGGGCTTGGGCATTAGCCGCACTTGCCATCATGACAACGATTAACTTTCTTGCTGTAAAGGCTTACGGTGAATTGGAGTTCTGGTTCGCCCTTATTAAAATCGTAACGATCATCCTGATGATTGTCCTTGGTTTCGGAATGATCATCTTTGGTTTGGGGAACGGCGGAATCGCGGTCGGTTTCGGCAACCTTGTTGAAAATGGCGGATTTTTCCCTAATGGGATTTCTGGAGTCATCCTCTCGTTCCAAATGGTCATGTTCGCCTATTTGGGAATTGAAATGCTCGGTGTAACCGCAGGTGAAGTTAAAAACCCTGAAAAATCTTTAAAAAGAGCCATCGATACCGTTTTTTATCGGATTTTACTTTTTTACGTTTTAGCTCTGACGGTCATTTTATCGATCACTCCATGGGATGAAATGAATGGAGAAAACAGCCCATTCGTTATGATGTTTGATAAAATCGGTATACCAGGCGCAGCCGGAATCATTCAGTTTGTCGTACTGACAGCAGCCCTTTCATCTTGTAACAGCGGGATCTTCAGTACAGGAAGAATGTTATTCAACCTGGCACAGCAAGGTGAATCACCAAAAAGTTTCGAACGTACAACAAAGTCAGGCGTTCCTGGCGTTGCCATTATCGTTTCGGCTATCGTACTTCTTTTCGGCGTTTACCTTAACTACATGGAAGCCGATAAAGTTTTCACTTACGTCACAAGTGTCGCTACATTCGGCGCCCTCTGGACATGGGGAACGATACTTGTCACACAGATTATGTCTAGACGAAAAATGAGTCAGGGAGAAAAACAAGGCTTATCTTACAAAATGCCTCTTTTCCCATTCACTTCTTATTTCACTTTAGCCTTTTTGGTATTTGTAATGATAGTACTCGGTTTTTCAGCAGATACAAGAATCGCTCTAATCGTTGGTCCGATTTGGATCCTACTGTTGGTAGCCCTGTATTATGTGACCGGCTTGCATAAACGGAAAAGATAAATAGCAGAGGGTGCCCAGTCTAATTGGCACCCTCTATTTCATTCCTTCACCTTTTACCCCTTCTTTTTGATCACCCAATGGACCACCGCACCAGCTCCTCCTAAAATAATGAGGATCGGCAAGTTTCCTATTATAAAAACAATGATTCCTGAACCCGCTTTAAGTAATAGATTCGCACTCGTTGCAAGTTGTTTCTTCGTCCTCTCCCATGTATTCAATTCCTTATTATCAATGCCCGGCACAACTATCCTATCCTGTGATAACGTGATGGTGACGGTCGAATACGAAGTCTGGTTTTCAAGATACTTGATTTGCCCGGTCAGCTGCTCTATTTCTTCTTGCACCACGGCAAGATCGGCTGATATTTTCAGCAGATCTTCCGTCTTCTCAGCATCCTTCATGAATGCAAGCAACCTTTCCTCCACTGCCCTCTTTGACTTTAACCTTGCTTTTAAATCCACATATTGCTCCGTTACATCCTGTCCTGTCACATTCCTTCCGACCACTTCTGAAGCCTCGCCCTCGCTATCGGTTAGAAAATCCTGAAAATGGGCTTCAGGGACCCGAACAGTGATCGTTCCTTCCACCAGTTCTTCATCTTCCCTGTATACATTGGACTCAACAACATATCCGCCATATTCAGCCACCTTATTCTCAATCTTCATTTGTGCCTTTTCAAGGTTCTTCACCTTCAACTCAAGCTGGGCCTGATGGATGACCTTTCTTTCATCCGTCATCCCTTCCTTTTCCGCTGCTTCTTCCTGCACCTTATTCCCGGAAATGGAAGCGTCCATTTTACTTTCCGCCTTTTCATCCTGTGATTCCGATGCTGAATCATCTTTTTCGTTACTGCTGCATCCAGCAAGTAAAAGGAACAAACTGAACATGAGCATCATTGTTTTATGGTTCATCGCTATTCCCCCCTTTTCTTACTAGTACCGACGTAAAGTTTGGAAGAAAGTTACACTTCTTGAATAAAGGGGATGTTTTATTTTCAGGTGCGAAGGTAAAGGTATAAGAACATACAAATAATGAAGAAAGAAGAGGATTGCATTATGAACTACGGAAAATTGGCTAAAAGTGTATTGGTACCTGTCGTTGGTGGTTCACTTGTGGGGATATTCGCCACAAGGAGATTCAAAAGGAATTTATGACAAACTCAAGAAACCTGCTTTTGCTCCTCCTTCCTGGACTTTCCCCGTTGCTTGGACCAGCCTTTATACGATTATGGGAATAGCGAAATATCGCATTGCATCCAAAGAAAAAGAATCGAAGTCCGCTGAACTCCTCTATGATACTCAACTAGGGTTGAATTTCTTATGGTCTTTTTTATTCTTCAAATGGGGCTTGCGCGGAACAGCCTTTATTGAAATGGCTGCACTGCTGACCTTGATTACATTGACGGCATTCGAGTTTTATAAAATAGACCGTACATCAGGTTTAGCTTCAGAAACAATTAATCACAAAAAAGAGCGCACCTTATATTAAGGAGCGCTCCCTTTTTGAGTTTCACGAGTAAAAGTTGAAAACTCACGAGTAAATGTGCATTTTTCACGAGTAAATCTGCTAAACTCACGAGTAAATGTGCTATTTTCACGAGTAAACCCGCTAAACTCACGAGTAAATGCCCAATTTCACGAGTAAACCTGCTAAACTCACGAGCAAATGCCCA
>NZ_JVPL01000190.1:0-9978 GCF_001054655.1 Bacillus sp. 220_BSPC | reverse complement strand
TGCCTGAAGGCATACAAATAAGGCAAGTTAAATATCTCAATAATATGGTAAAACAGGATCATCGTTTTATAAAGAAGCGAGTTCGTTCGATGTTAGGATTGAAATCATTTCGTACAGCCACATACATACTGAGTGGCATAGAAGCCATGCATATGATTAAAAAGAAGCAGGTTCATCAAGGGGTGAAGTCTGCCCAAAATCAAAAAGAATTCATCCATAAATTGTTTAGATTAGCTTCATAAGTTAGCAATTTAAAGGAAACTCACATTCTATGCTTCTAACGAGTGATTTTTGCACCAGAACCAGAAAAACTATAACTTTTAAGAGTCTAGCCTTTACTAAGTGTCATCTT
The DNA here is from genome assembly GCF_001054655.1 of Bacillus sp. 220_BSPC. NCBI lineage: Bacteria > Bacillati > Bacillota > Bacilli > Caryophanales > Bacillaceae > Bacillus > Bacillus sp. 220_BSPC. The sequence goes on along the minus strand of NZ_JVPL01000190.1, from coordinate 9,626 downwards.
AATAATAAACCTCCTATCCTATACTGAAAAGTGGGTTTTGGTGCAAACCTCGAATGCTGTCAAAATATAAATAAAAATATAACGTAAATACCGAAAGTTCTAGATAGTTTTTATTATAAAAGTGCACCATAAAGGATTTAATTGCGAATAAAACGGACGCATTTATTAGTTAGTATTCATTTAGATTTTGCTACCTAATTCTTTTTGCACCAGAACCATATTTTCTAACACGCCTCATCAGTAACGATTGGGTGATACCCAGCTTGTCCGCTGTTTTTCTCGTAGTTTTAAATTCAGCGTACGCCTCTTCGATAATCTCCCGCTCAATTGTTTCTAAAATATCAGTCAACGATTTTCCTTTCTCATATTTGTTAAGATTAAAAGCTGTTTTCTCTTTTTGCTGCATTTGAAAAGGCAAGTCTTCCAATCGAATTTCATCATGAGCCGAGATAATCACCAGTCGTTCCACTTGATTTTCTAGTTCTCTAATATTTCCTGGCCAATCATAAGCTTGCAAGTTTTTAAGCACTTCTTTCGAAAATTTGCATTCTCGCTTATGTTTTTTATTGTATTTTTTCAGATTAAATTGCAGCAAATCGATAATATCCATTTTTCTTTCTTTCACTGAAGGCACTCTGATTGGCAATACGTTTAGTCTGTAAAATAAATCAGAACGAAATTTTCCTTCTTGGACTTGTTGAAGTAAATCCCGATTCGTAGCGGCTATAATTCTCAAGTTGGCTGTTTGATGTTCTGTTCCTCCGATCGGCAGCCACTTTTTATGCTGGATGAACTGAAGCAGCTTTGCCTGCAGATGAAGCGGAAGCTCTCCGATTTCATCAAGAAATAAAGTCCCTTTGTCTGCCATTTTAATTAACCCAGCTTTTCCTTCTGAGTTGGCTCCGGTAAAGGCTCCTTTTTTATAGCCAAATAGCTCTGATTCTATTAAAGATTCTGGCATAGCTCCGCAATTAATTTCCATAAATGGTTCGTGACAGCGCTCACTCAATTGGTGAATCCGGTTGGAAATGACATTTTTACCCACTCCTGTTTCTCCAGTAATCAGCACAGTGGTGTCTGTTGAAGCGATTTTATCGACCATGCTGATTATAGATAAGTAAGCGGGGCTTTTCCCCATAAAAAAGTGTTCGGAAGCCACAAAGTCATTTTTTTGTCTAATCTTTATTATTTCTTGGCTATATCTTTTTAACAGTTCTTGGGTTTCTTCCAGCTGGGAATTAGTACGGACGGCTTCCGTGATGTCCCGGGCATGAGCAACAATTAATTCAATTTTTCCTTGTTCATTTTTGATGGGATGTCCTGAAGTAATATATTTACGATTTTGCACCGTTGTTTGCACTGTGCTAACTGTATTTTGTTTATTTAATACCATCTTGGTCGCAGAGGGCATAAAAACCCCTTGATTCTCCAGAGTATTCGCTGTTTTTCCGATAATCTTTGAGCGGGAGATATTCGCCAGATTTTCACATGCATGATTAAGCCAGAGAACCTTTCCTTGTCCATCGGCTATTAAAATACCGTCTGAAATCGCATTAAGAATACTAGTAAAGTAAACATTGTCGAATATATTTTTCATTTCAAGTCCCCTTTTAGGTGCTAATAGTTAAAATCTTTTTAATATTTTAACATGTTTTGAGTCTATATCGAATCAATACTTTTAAAAAAGAAAATAGATGGCGGTTAAAACAATTTTTAGAGTCTAAATCGACTCAAATCCCTATTTTCTTGAGTCGATTTCAATCTAAAAAGACGAAAAGTGATAAAAACTAGCTTTAAATCTACGATTTTCTTTAAAAAACAGGTAAAAACTTGGCTAGAAACTTGCTTAAGAAACAATAAGAAACAATATACTAGGAAAGGAGCTGCTAAGATACATGACAGAGCAAACTCAGCTTATAAACATTGAGCGGCTGATGAATACGATTGAAGAAAGTGCTAAGATTGGTCAGCTTGAGCAAGGTGGAATTGGCCGGCTGGCACTCACTGATGAAGATAAAAGCATGCGGGATTTATTTGTTCATTGGTTGGAAAGCACAGGATTGACAGTTCGAGTGGATGACTTCGGCAATATTTACGGAAGACGAGAGGGGAAAAATCCAAAGGCAGCCGCTGTTCTTATTGGCTCTCATCTCGATACCCAGCCGGAAGGCGGCCGATACGACGGAATATTGGGAGTTTTATCAGGATTTGAAGTATTAAAAGTGCTACATGAAAATGAAATAGAGTTAGAACGGCCGATCGAGCTAGTATGTTTTACAAATGAAGAGGGTGCACGCTTTGAGCCTCCTATTTTAGGAGCAGGAGGACTGGCTGGTGTTTTTAGTCAAGACTTTGTTTTTACCCGCCAAGATAAAGATGGAAAAGTCTTTTTAGATGAGCTTAAACGGATCGGTTATCATGGGGCCAAAGATCATCGGGCAGATAATATTTACAGCTATCTTGAACTTCATATTGAACAGGGTCCGGTACTTGAACATGAAAAATTGGATATTGGCGTAGTCACCGGAATACAAGGGATGAACTGGCTGGAAGTGAAGGTTACTGGACAAGCCGATCATGCAGGACCAACGCCGATGAACATGCGCAAAGATTCTCTAATGGCGGCAGCTAAAATGATAATAGAAATCAAAGAAACGATAAAAAAACATGATAGTGAAGCAACAGTGACTGTCGGCCGTTTATCTCTATTGCCAAATTCGATTAATTGTGTTCCTGGAGAAGTCGTTTTTTCCGTAGATATTCGTCATTCAGTTGATGCTGTGAGGGAACATTTACTTGGGTTATTGAAACAGAAAATTGGCATGATCGCCGCTACTGAACAAGTTGAACTTGAAATGAATCAAATTTGGGAGACGCCGGCCAGTCATTTTTCCTCTGAACTTATCCAATGTATTTCAGAGAGTGCGGAGCAGCTAGGTTACAGCCATCAACAGATGATCAGCGGGGCAGGACACGATGCCAAATACATAAATGAAATGGCTCCTACGGCAATGATTTTTGTTCCTAGTGTTGATGGAAAAAGCCATTGTCAGGAGGAGTTTACAAGACAAGAGGCGATCGAAAAAGGAGCAAATGTACTGTTAAACGTTGTCAGAAAATTGGCAATATAAAGTGCTCATGCTTATTAAAAAGAGATGGACGATTATGTCGAAGACACAACAAGTTTTAAACAAAGGGGGAAAATATGTACGCAGATCTTATTTTACACAACTCGGTCATTTATACTATGGATGAAACAAGGCCTACGGCTTCTAAAGTGGCTATTAAAAATGGGAAAATTGTCGCGTTTGACCAAGAGGCCGACCAGTATTGCGGTCCACGGACCCGCAAACTTGATATAAAAGGCAAAGTCGTTTTGCCAGGTCTCATTGAAAGTCATGCGCATCCTTTGCATTACGCCGCTAATTTATTAGAACTAGATTTACGCGCCGAAGTAACTCCAACTATTGAAAGTATACTTTCAGCAGTTAGAAAAAGGGCAGAGGAATTGCCAGAGGGAGAATGGATTATCGGTATGGGCTGGGATGACAGTAAGCTAAAGGAAAGGAGGTTTCCTACTATTGAGGAGTTAAGTGATGCCGCCCCTAATCATCCTATTTTTCTTAGGCGAACTTGTGTCCATAACGCAGTAGTTAATCGAAAAGCTTTTGAAGTTTGTGGACTCTCTGAAAATCCTGTTGACCCTGAAGGTGGCCATTTTCACAGAGATTCTGATACCGGCCAACTAAGTGGGCTTATCCAGGAAAATGCCATGAGTGAATTTTCAATTCCAACCATAACTATTGAACAACTTAAGCAAACGATGATTAAAGCTCAGCAACATTTTTTCGAATGGGGTATTACGACCGTCCATGAAATGGCTGTTAAAAAAGAAGAAATGATTGTCTATCAGCAATTACAAAAGGACGAGCAGTTTCGACTGAAAGCACGACTTTGGCTTTGGGCTATAGATCAAATGGGGTGGAAAGGTGTACAAGAAGAGACAATTGCCCTTGGAATCGAAAGTGGTTACGGGAATGATCGTTTGAACATACAAGGTTTAAAATATATGCTTGACGGCAGTGTCGGTGGAAGAACGGCTGCTGTATTAGACCCTTTTGAAAATGAAATGGATAACCACGGAATCTTATATATGTCACAAGAGAGAATAAATGAACTGGTCGCCGAGGCAGGAAGAAATAACCTGCGTGTATCTATTCATGGTATCGGGGAGAGAGCTATTGATATGGCTCTTAAGGCGATAAAGCAAGCTGGTGATCCTGAAAGAAATAAACAAATGCGGCACCGAATTGAGCATTGTGCGCTGGCAACTGAAGAGCATTTAAAGGAAATTGCTTCTAACGGCATTATTGCTGCTTCTTCGATTGGATTTATATATTCAATTGGAGATAGTTATTTGAACAATTTAGGGAAGGAACGGGCAGAAAGAGTTTTTCCTCACGCCTCATTTAAAAAGCATGGGATTAAGACACCGGGTAATTCAGATATGCCAGTGTGTACGGGAAACCCGTTTGCAGGGATATATGCGGCTGTGACACGAAAGACAGTAGGAGGAAATCAATTAGGGACTAAAGAGGCTATTCCAATAGAAGATGCCATTAAAGCTTATACAGCTGACGCTGCCTACAGTGGATTTGACGAAGAGATTATCGGAACACTTTCAATTGGCAAATATGCAGATTTGATTGTGTTAGATCAAAATCCTTTTCTGATAGACCCAGAAGAGATCAAAGAAGTTCAGGTTTTACTTACGATGATTGAAGGAGAAACCGTTTTTGAACAAACTTTAGAGGGGAGATGTTCCTATGTTTGATCCTAGTGTAAAGAGCATTATTTTAATAGCTGTATTTGTTTATTTAATTGCTACTCTGGCCCACTCTCTCTATTTTTATAGAGGAGTAAAAACAGCTGATGATTATAATGTGGCTGGCCGGTCGATACCAACATTCCCAATGATTCTATCTATTATCGGTACTGCGACTGGTGGGGCAAGCCTGCTTGGATGGATGGCTGACGCATATAGTACGGTCTGGGAATGCTCTGGCTGGTTTTCCCTATATACATTGTAACTATAATATGGATTGTATTCTTCTTGAAGCCAATTCGTAATTTAGGAACAAAGTTTAATTTAGTAACTATCCCTGATTATATCTCTCTTCGCTACGGTGAAAAAGCACGTATACCTGCACTATTATGTATATTGGTAGCTTATGCTGCCATTACCGGTTTACAATTTATTGCTATTGCTACCTTCTTAAATTTAATGTTTGGTTTAAATACAACAACTGGGATTATTATTGGTTGTATATTCCTTACATTTAAAACCTATATTGGTGGATTAAAGGCTGTTATTTGGTCCGATTCTGTCCAAGGAACTATTCAAACGCTAGGAATCATTATTTTATTTGTAACTGTCTATTTCCTTTCTGGGGGATGGGGTACTGTAAAAGAGAATGCCATGGCGATCAACCAACCTCAGCTAGTAGATTTATTTGGTATCCCAACCGCCAGTATTTTTGTATTTATTTTTACGCTTGGTGCTTACCAATTCGTTCGACAAGATAACTGGCAACGTGTTTGGGCGGCTAAAACAGATAAAGTTGCTGCAAATAGTAACTGGTTCGCCATTGGTATTGGTGTCGTTGCGAGTGTTTTCATCGTCTTAACTGGTGTTTTCACTAATTTAGGATTAAGTATAAAAACAGAGCAACCAGCCTTAATTTTCTACCAAGTAGTTAGTGAAACGATGCCGACCCCTATGGTTGTTCTTATGGTCATCGCCGTACTGGCAACAATCGTTTCTTGCGCTGACTCTTTCTTCATTGCTGGAGCTTCCAGCATAGCAAACGATATAATTAAACCTTATCTTAAGGTAACTGATCAGAAAAAAATGCTCCATTATAGCCGTTTATCGGTTGTTATTCTAGCAGCAATTGCTCTATTGTTAGCACTTACCATACCACAGCTCGTACCATTATGGATCGCTGGAACTGCAATGCTTACCTCTGGCTTACTTATCCCGGTTATAGCCGGAATGCTATTTAAAGGAATCAGTGAGAAAGCTGGTACTTTATCCATATGGGCCGGTTTGATTACAACGGTCGTTTGGCAAATAGCTGGTCAGCCGTTTGGCATTCATCAAGTATTTCCAGGGCTGCTCGCTTCAGCATTGACAATTGTAGCTGCTACACTTGTCACTAAGCCGCAAAACACAGCCCTTATTGAAGAAATGTCATACAATAATAATTTAGGTTCAAGTGACTTGCTCTATGAGGAAACTCTTCTAAATGAAAAGGCCAGTTCCAAGAATGCTTAATAAAGCGTTCCAAAAGTAATCAGCAGGAGCTGTTTTAATTGGCGAGGGAACGTACCATCGAGAATCTCCTGAGCGTTTGAGTTTAAAAAACCAAAAAAACAATTGGGACAGCCAATAAATTAGGAAGTGATATAGTGAAATCTTTGCATCCTATCCGGAATAAATATATTTTTTTAGCTGTTTCCTTTATTTTTTGGTTTTCTCATTTTATCTATATTCCCATATTGTCCCCTTATATTGAATTTAAAGGGGGACAATATGCCTTTATCGGTCTTGTATTGGGCAGCTATGGGTTGATGCAGTTTTTATTTCGTCTTCCTATGGGGGTTTTTTCAGATCTTGTAAAAGTAAGGAAGCCGTTTATTATATTTGGGATGCTGGTTAGTGCCCTCAGTTGTTTGGCTTTTGCTTTGACGGACAGTCTAGGATGGATCCTTTTATCCCGATCGCTCGCTGGAGTGGCTGCTTCTGCTTGGGTTGTTTTTACTGTTTTGTACTCCAGCTATTTTACGGACCAGTATATCCACCGTGCGATGGGAAGCATTTCGTTTGTTGTGGTGTTAGCGCAATTCTTAGGTATGAGCGTGAGCGGATTTATTGTGGATACATGGGGGTGGGCTGCTCCATTTTGGATTGGCGGAACGATCGGTATTTGTGGTGCGCTGCTGTCTCTTTTTGTTTCTGACTCAACAGGAGGGATTCAGAGAGAGCCTGTGAAAATAAAGGAATTGGCATCTGTTATACGAGAGCCGATGCTGTTAAAGGTGTCTTTGCTGTCTATTTTGGCGCACGGCATTATATTCACTACAATGTTTGGATTTATTCCTACTTACGCCTTACACATTGGGTTGAAGGCTAGTGAGGTCGGCTTCATCGTTTTTTCCTTTATGATTCCTCATGCGGCGGCTACTTTATTGAGCGGGAGTTGGTTTGTACCTAGGGTCGGCCAGTGGAAAACGTTGCAGATAGCGTTTGGGGCAACGGCCTTTTTCACACTTATGATCCCATTGATTGAAACAAAAGCTTTCCTTTGTGTGGTCTTGGGACTTAATGGGTTTTCAATGGGCCTTCTGTTCCCACTTTTTTTAGGGATGGCGATAGAAAGTATTTCTCGGGAGAAAAGAGCAACGGCAATGGGCCTCTACCAGGCAATATACGCTATCGGCATGTTTGCTGTCCCATTATTAGCTGGTATTCTAAATTCCTCTATCGGCATTGCCGCTGGCTTTTATTTTTCGGGTCTGTTGGCTATGATTGCTTTCTTCTTAATTGTGGTATGGAATCAAAATAGCAGTGAAAGTAAAGAAGGTGGTTCTGGTGCAAAATTAATGCAATAGAAACATGAAATGGTAATATCTTGTTAACTTTGAGATTAAGCAGCTACTCCGAACAACTTATGAATGAATTCAACCTCATTTTGGGCAGACTTTTCCCGTTGATGAGGTTGATCTTTTTTAACCATATGCATAGCTTCGATACCACTCAAAATATAGGTGGCTGTTCGAAACGATTTCAATCCCAACATGGAACGGACCCGTTTTTTTATAAAACGATGATCTTGTTCCACAATGTTGTTCAGATACCGTAATTGACGTACTCGTATGCCTTCTGGCATACTTTTTGTGCGACGGGCAGTCATATTGGGTGCTGACACAGTCAGCACCCTTCATTTCTTTTCTCTGACAGAGACGTCATCTCGATGAAACGACTGGTTGAAGAATAAAGAAAGAGAATCCCAGATGGTGAAAGTCCATCCCCGAGGAGACTGACCTAGCTCGGGAAACCTAATCTAGGGCAATATCGTGAGGTGTTGTCTGAAGGAGATGCGGAAAGTCGAGAGGCCCGCAGGTGAAAAGGTAGACCCTAATGCAATAAGTGTGAAGCACGGCGGCGGGATAAGTTGAGGAAGCCCTCTTAAAAGGCATTTTCTTTAGAAGTCAGATCGAGGAAATGTGACTTATTACGTGATGGTGCAGGGTATGTCTTGAAGGGAAATAGGATGACCCCGTGAGGTCTCCACCTTACCAAACAGGCAGGGTTCTAGTCTATAAGGGCAATCCGAAATGACAAAGAACAGGTGGAGAAGTCAGACGTTTTCATAGTACGGAAGTAGTTCAATGACTAAACATTGAATGAACGGAAAGGGAACGACCATGGCTCCAAGCCATGAACAAGATGTAATGCCAACAATCACGTTCCTGCGGTAAAACCGTTTGAATGTACATCAAGGAAAGGCGTGGAATACGCAATGAATCAAGAGTGGAAATTTAAATTACACAGTGTATACGGACAACTTCTATTTGATCGTAAACTAACTCAAAGCTTTGAACAAGTAAAAGCAAATAAAGGTGCCGGTGGAATAGACGGGGAAACGATAGAAGGTTCTGGTGCAAGAACTTCAAGACAATTGCAATTAACCTATAAATCTTGGACATACTGATACTATTACTCTAAAAAAAGGTGTGTGATCGGTATGAAAAAAGAAGATTTGTTCAAATGGAAGCACTATCAGTCTGAAATTATTTTGTTAACAGTACGATGGTACCTACGGTACAACTTAAGTTTTCGTGATTTGGTGGAAATGATGGAGGAGCGTGGCTTATCCATGGCTCATACAACGATTATGCGTTGGGTTCATCAATATGGACCTCAATTAGATAAAAGAGAACGTTGTCATCTTAAGCCAACAAATGACTCTTGGAGAGTCGATGAAACGTATATCAAAGTAAAAGGTCAATGGATGTATTTATATCGTGCAGTCGATTCAGAAGGGAATACCATAGATTTTTATCTAAGTGAATCAAGAGATAAACAAGCAGCCAAGTGCTTTTTCAAGAAAGCTTTGGCTACTTCTCATGTTTGTAAACCTCGTGTCATAACAGTGGATAAAAATCCAGCCTATCCTGTAGCGATTCAAGAGTTAAAAGAAGAGAAACGTATGCCTGAAGGCATACAAATAAGGCAAGTTAAATATCTCAATAATATGGTAGAACAGGATCATCGTTTTATAAAGAGGCGAGTTCGTTCAATGTTAGGATTGAAATCATTTCGAACAGCCACCTATATTTTGAGTGGCATAGAAGCCATGCATATGATTAAAAAGAAGCAGGTTCATGGGGTGAAGTCTGTCCAAAATCAAAAAGAATTCATCCATAAATTGTTTGGATTAGCTTCATAAGTTAGCAATTTAAAGTAAACTACACTCTATGTTTCTAACGAGTGATTTTTGCACCAAAACCAAAATTAGTTTCTTTAATATGATTTCGATTCCTTTAAAAAAGGAAAATGA
>NZ_JVPL01000189.1:0-123269 GCF_001054655.1 Bacillus sp. 220_BSPC | reverse complement strand
GTGAATTCAACGACTTTACTCGTGAGTTTCGCTGTTTTACTCGTGAATTCCACAATTGATCTACAAGGACAAAAAAGGCCCTTCTCGAATTAGAGAAGGGCTTTTTAATAGAATTTCTTATCCTGAAATCTCATCATCGGATTTAACGTCCAATGGTGTTCGTTTATCCATTTTCAGCAAGTAATAACTTGCTATTACCAAGGCTAGGAAAACGATCCCGACAACCAAGGAAATCCTTGTACTAGGATTGATCCACATACCTACCAGCACCATCAGCAAAAAGGCTATTGTTGCATAGTTACTGTAAGGGGCCAATGGCATTTTGAACGGATGTTTCTCCATTTCAGCGGCATTTACCTTTCTGAATTTAAGCTCACTGATCAGTAAGACAAACCATGGAATCATCCCGGGCAAAACACTCGCACTGTACACATAAAGGAATACTTGCGGCGGTGCAAGGTAATTCAGGATAACCCCGATGCCCAATCCTAATAGTACAGCGATCGTGCAATATGCCGGCACTCCATTTTTAGATACTTTAGCAAAGACTTTCGGAGCTTGGCCATTCAATGCCAGTGTGTAAAGCATACGACCTGCACTGAAAATCCCACTGTTGCATCCAGACATTGCCGCAGTGATTACGACAAAATTGATGATGCCTGCTGCTGCTGTGATACCTATTTTAGCAAAGGTTGAAACGAATGGGCTGCCTAAGTCATCCAGTTGATCCCAAGGGAAGACTGTCACGATGACGAATATGGCACCAATATAGAAAATTAAAATGCGCCATATGATTGATTGGATCGCTTTTGTTACGGTCTTCGTTGGGTCTTTCGCTTCTCCGGCTGTGATGCCGATAAGCTCAACGCCTTGATAGGAAGCCACGACAAGCGAAAGCGCAAAGAAGAATCCTGTCCAGCCTCCCGTAAAGAAGCCGCCATTTTCCCAAAGATTCGATAATCCAATCGCATCCCCGCCATTCCCTATTCCAAAGAAGATAAGGCCTAGGCCGGCAACGATCATCAATATAATCGTTATGATTTTTATAAGTGCAAACCAGAATTCAAATTCCCCGAAGGATTTAACGGAAATGAGGTTGGCCGCTCCCAAGATGATCATGGCGACCACACCTGGTATCCAGGCCGGTAACTCCGGGAACCAATATTGCATATACAAGCCAACCGCAATGATTTCGGACATTCCGACGATTACCCATTGAAACCAATTGCTCCAAGCAGTCATATAACCTGCCAAAGGATGTATATAGCTGCTCGCAAAGGTTGCAAAAGAACCTGTAGTCGGTTCTAAATAAAGCATCTCACCCATGGAACGCATGATGAAAAATATAAAAATACCTGCGATGGCATAAGCAAGCATTACAGAGGGCCCTGTCCATTTGATCGTGCTCGCCGATCCCATGAATAACCCGACACCGATGGTTCCGCCCAAAGCTATCATTTGAATGTGACGTGCTTCCAGCCCTCTCTTTAATTCCTTGTTCGACATGTTTAACTCCCCCAGATGCAATATCGGTAATGCTTTTCTATCCTTACCACGAACTTATTAATTATTGCGGTTAGAAATGCTCTATCGAAAAAATATCAATAACACTTCATTTATGTTTTCTTATCTTATAATAGTAAATATTCTGTAAAAATACAATTGTATTTTTGAAATAAACAGTTGCCAAATATATCTTGGCAATTTTCCTAATCAAAAAATATAATTTTTAAAAAATGATGATCAATATTTCATAATAGTTATCATCCAAAAAAATAAATTTTTCAAGTACCTTTATAAAAATTAAGACCACTATTAAACTACAGATAATGCCTGTTTCATTTCAAAAAATTTGTTGACCAACCGAAAAATAGATGATAGAATTCCAATATTATTTTATAAGCATAATGAATGATCAAGCAGTGGAAAATAATCACTGGCTGACATTTCTTCACAACCGCATACAAGCAAGCGATGAATGCTATGGATGACACTATAGCAGGAGCAGCTTCTGGAGAGACTGTACAAGATGCAGCGCCGAAGGATTCACAATCTCAGGCAAAAGGACAGAAGAGTAACGAATGATAAAATTGTTATTCTGAACCCTTTAAGAGATTGGTATTATCCAATCTCTTTTTTTATTGTCCATTTTGTGGTTGGACTAAAAACAACAGCTTTAAAACCAATGGGAAAGGCAAGCTGGACGAAAAAATTACGTCCCTCTCTCCAAGACCATGCAGGTAAACTCATTCACTACCAAGACTATAAAAAGACGGGGGCGTAAGAATTGGCAAAACAAGAATTAAAAAGAGATTTAAAAAATAGACATGTACAACTGATCGCAATAGGAGGAACCATTGGCACCGGATTATTTTTAGGTTCCGGAAAAGCCATACAATTGGCAGGACCTTCTATATTATTTTCTTATCTGATAATAGGGATTGCCTTGTTTTTTGTGATGAGGGCCCTGGGGGAATTGCTCTTATCCAATGCAGGGTATGCATCATTCACTGAATTTGCAACCGAATATGTCGGTCCATGGGCCGGCTTCGTAACAGGGTGGACATATTGGTTCTGTTGGATCATGACCGCAATGGCCGATATCATGGCTGTCGGCGTCTATATGCAATATTGGTTCGATATCCCTCAATGGATTCCGGCTCTAATATGCCTAGTCATTCTGTTAGGATTGAACCTTTTGACCGTTAAATTATTTGGTGAATTGGAATTCTGGTTTGCCATCATTAAAGTAATCACGATCATCGCCTTGATCGTCGTGGGGATCATCCTTTTGATCATCGGCTTCAATACCAATAGCGGAACGGTTTCCCTAACGAACCTATGGAATCATGGGGGCATGTTCCCTAATGGCATTTCTGGATTCCTATTATCTTTACAGCTGGTCGTCTTCTCATTTGTCGGTGTCGAATTGGTCGGGGTTTCTGCAGCAGAAACGGCAAACCCGAGAAAGAACATTCCATCTGCCATCAATAAAATCCCTGTCCGGATTTTACTTTTCTATGTTGGTGCACTATTCGTCATTCTCTGCGTCAACCCATGGACACAACTGGATGCCACGAGCAGCCCATTTGTAGAGGTCTTTGCGTTAATCGGCATTCCTGTCGCTGCAGGGATCATCAACTTCGTCGTTTTGACATCCGCTGCTTCTGCATGCAACAGTGGTTTATTTTCAACGAGCCGAATACTTTATACGTTAAGCAGGAATGGCGAAGCCCCTGCTAAACTGGAAAAATTAAATAAACAGGCTGTTCCGAGCAATGCCTTATTAACATCCACAATCGTTGTATCAATAGGGGCATTATTAAGCAAACTGATACCTGAACAGGCATTTACCGTCGTGACGACCATCAGTGCCATCTGTTTCATATGGGTATGGAGCATTATCTTGATTTCCCATATCAAATATTCGAAAACAAGGCCTGACCTAAGAGCAAAATCGACTTTCAAGGCTCCTTTTACACCCTTTGTCAATTACGCCATATTAGGATTATTCCTGTTCATCCTTATTGTTATGCTATTCGCTGAAGCTACACGACTATCACTGCTCTTGACCCCAATCTGGTTCATACTTTTGGTAATACTATATAACTCTAGGAAAAAATATAGCTAAAGGAAATAAAGCCTTGAACTCACTATGAATTCAAGGCTTTATCTGTTTTATGAACATATCATTGTTCGGCTGTCTGCGCACTGCTGCTAAAATATATCAGGCAACTGCATTAAATTTTATATCAAAATAGTGTAAGCTAATATATATTATCGGACCTTTTCGGTCAGGTATGAATTTTCCATCCGGTTCGGTTCACACATCCATCAGTGGCATTGAAGAATAAACCCCCATTGGTGGGCGTTTCACTTTATTTAAAACGGAGGGGGTTGTTTAATGAAGATTATATATATTCTTACACTAGTTCCTTTTATAGGCATACTGGGATTTCTACCTTTTGTTAATAAAATAGAACCATATGTATTAGGGATGCCTTTCAATATGTTCTGGATGGCTATGTGGGTGGTCCTTACCTCTGCCATACTCGGCATCATGTATAAGCTGGATCCCAGGAATCGGGAAGGTGACCAGGAATGAATATTGCTCTCTTAATCATTTTAGCATTTTTACTTCTATCGATATTTTTAGGAATATGCTCTTCAAAAGGAAAAGATATGGACTTGGAACAATGGACGGTGGGCGGACGCGGTTTTGGTGCGATATTCGTCTTTCTGCTGATGGCTGGGGAAATCTATACGACCTTCTCCTTCCTTGGCGGCAGCGGCTGGGCTTATGGCAAGGGCGCACCCGCTCTATATGTTCTAATTTACATTACCTTGTCTTACGTATTATCCTATTGGCTCCTGCCGGAAATATGGAGATACGCCAAAGAAAATAAACTGATGTCTCAATCCGATTTCTTTGTAAGCAAATATAAGAGTCCCGGTTTAGGAATTTTGGCTGCACTTGTCGGTGTGGTGTCGATGATTCCAGTGATCGTCGTGCAGCTGAAAGGATTGGGGATCATTGTCTCAGAAGCATCTTATGGTGCCATCTCTATGTCTGAGGCAGTTTGGATGGGGGCGATCAGCCTTACCATTTATGTGATGATCTCCGGTATACACGGTTCAGTTTGGACCGCGGTCATTAAAGATATCATGATGGTCGCCATAATAGGATTTTTGGGGATTTATCTGCCAATTCATTACTTTGGCGGATTTCAGCCGATGTTTGAAGCGGTTGATGCGGCCAAGCCAGGTTTTCTTAAGTTCCCAGATCAGGGACTTAGCGTATCATGGTTCATCTCCACAGTAATATTGCTCGTATTCGGTTTCTATATGTGGCCACAGGTTTTCAGCGCTGTTTATTCAGCACGCAGCGGCAAGGTATTTCGAAAGAACGCCATCATCAGCCCTTTATATACACTCATGCTGTTATTCGTCTTTTTCGTTGGGTTTACAGCTATATTGAAAGTGCCCGGACTCGTTGGGGCAGATGCAGACCTCTCATTGCTGCGCCTTTCGATCGAGACCTTTGATCCATGGTTTATAGGCATAATCGGCGGCGCTGGATTGTTGACCGCATTGGTGCCGGGATCCATGCTTTTGATGAGCGTCGCTACACTGCTCGCTAAAAACGTTTATAAGGAATTTGCACCTGCCGTATCCGATCGCCACATTGTACGATTGGCAAAGTTCCTTGTGCCAATCATTGCCCTTATAGCCGTCTACTTCACCTTAAACGGCGGCGAAACGATGTCGGCATTAATTCTTATGGGATACAGTCTCATCACACAGCTCTTCCCATCCCTTCTCTTTAGTCTGAAAAGGAATAATCCGATCAATAAATTTGGCGCAATCGCCGGCATCATTACCGGATTGGCCATCGTAATCTGCATTACACTCAGTCAATCGACAATAGGGACCTTGTTTCCATCCTTGCCGCAAGCAGCAAAAGATTTGAATGTGGGAATCATTGCATTGGCAGTCAATTTCATTGTGATGATCACGGTGAGTATTGCTTTCAGAAAGCACGCAGTTCAGTTGGAACCTAAATCCGTTAACGATATATGAAGCAAATTTGAAACTGGTTATGGATCAATAAACATTGGAGGCTCAGTCAAAAGACTGAGCCTTACTTATTCTCGGCTTCCAAGTATAGTGCTTTTTCTCAATATTGTTTATGGGAAACCTCATTTTAGACTATTAATCTTTTCTGTTTATAAACAAATCCCCTATTTTAACTAATAAATACAACGAAAAAATAATCATCAAGGTTCTGGATACCACCAGACCATCAATAGCTAAATCATATCCGCCTCTTAATAAGACTTCCGGATTCAAACATAAAGTAATCGATATTACGAAAGCTATTAAAATCAGGATAACACCGAACTGAGATCTATTTGACATTAACATTCCGCCTCATATTATATATTTTCCAAATAACAGCATTGTTTTTAGGAATAATCTACATTCATTGTCTCTGGGGATGACTCAGTTGCATCAAAAATCCAAAATAAATAGCCGCCCTGATAAAGAATGACTATAATATGAAGCTTTCTCAGTAAAATGGATCGTATTGCTTGCGAGCCAACAAAAAAAACTCTCTTCAGAAGGTTCATGCCTTTATCCGTGAGTTAGGAGCAAATACTCGTGAGGTTCATGCTTTTACTCGTGAGTTTGGAGCAAATACTCGTGAGGTTCATGCCTTTACTCGTGAGTTCCGAGCAAATACTCGTGAATTTCATGCTTTTACTCGTGAGTTCCGAGCAAATACTTGTGAATTGCTTTTACTCGTGAGTTTGAAGCAAATACTCGTGAGGTTCATGCTTTTACTCGTGAGGTTCATGCTTTTATTCGTGAGTTTGAAGCAAATACTCGTGAGGTTCATGCCCGTTAAAACTCATTTTCTTTTTACCCCGTACCTTCAGTAATCCACTAAAGCCTTCCTGCCATCATTCAATTCTTTGACCACTTTCTTATATTCCTGCAACTCTTGTTCCAGTTTTTGTTTTCTATTTACAATCATTCTCGTAACCTCTTTCGGGGAGGGCCCGCCTTGAATGCTTCTGATTTCCACAAAATATTCGGGAGAGATTATTTTTTTCCATTCATCTTCTGCTATGTTCACTGAAACGAATTCATTTATGATCTTGTTGATTTCTTGTGTGTCCCAATCATATAGCTCTTTCCCTTCACTAATCGACTTTTTTGCAATATGACTGGCTATCGAATGGGCTTTTCTAAAGAATATGTCGTAATCTCTTGATAGGGTATCCGCTAATTCAGTAACCGTTATACTGGATTTTGCGGCCATTTTCTTTGTATGTTCTTCATTTACTTTCAAAGTCGATATGACGGCATACATTAGTTTCATGACACGGCCTGCATTCGAAAAAGCGCGATATAAATGCGGCTGTAAATCATCTTCCGTATCGACGATATCACCAAATGGTGTATTGTGAATCATATTCATTGCAGCAAGTGCATCACCATACGCACTGCTTGCAATCGAACGGGAATGTTCAATGGAGACAGGATTCCTTTTTTGCGGCATGATGCTGCTCACTTGAACATAAGGGTCCGCCACGTGAAATGTACCAAACTCCCTTGTCACATGCTGCAGGAAATCTTGGATCCACCTTCCGGTATTGACCATGCACGTCATGATGGCAGTTGCGGTTTCCAATAAATAATCTGCCCCGCCTATCGAGTCATAGGAATTTTCAATCACCGAATCAAACCCAAGCAGTTCAGCCGTACGGTTCCGACTGATCGGAAAACCGGTGGTCGTTAAAGCGGCTGCACCCAAAGGGGATTGGTTAACCGTTTCATAGGCTGCCCATAACCGGCCAATATCCCTTTGAAGCACATCATAAATGGCTAAAAAGTAATGTCCTATTGTAGTCGGCTGAGCCGGTTGGGTATGCGTGTAACCTGTAATATAGGTTTCTGTATGTTTTTCAGCCTGCACCAAGAATGCTTCACTCAATTGGTTTGCATAGCCAACCAATTGGAGCAGATGACCTCTCAAAACAAGCCGGTACATCGCAACCCCCATATCATTACGACTGCGGCCGATATGAATCTTCCCTGCAAGTTCATGGCCGATTTCCTCACCGATCTTTGCCTCCATCATGAAGAATAAGTCTTCGAATTGGGGCTGATAGGTCAACTGCGCGAGATCTGTTTGGGCCACTTTCCGAATCCCATCAAGCATGGTTTTCGCCTCTTCATCTTTAATGATCTTTTGTTCCGAAAGCATGATGACATGTGCCCGATGAATATCGAACATTGCATCAAATAAGTAATCTCTTTGATCATTAAAAACAGGCATCAGAAGCTCTCTAGCATAGGTTTTTCCTGGAAAGACACTACCTTCATTTTTGATAAATTCTTCAAGCCTGCTCATCTTTGAACCTCCGATTTATAAAGCTTTTTCCGCTTTGATTCCAAAAAACTTGTTCGAAATAAAGAGAACGATTACAATCAGCGTGATTTGAATCATCCCATAGGCAGCGGCCTGCCCCATATTGAACATCCGAAGCTGATTCATGATTTCAATGGATATGGGCCTGTTTGAAATCGTGTACAACAGGACCGAGGTCGGGAATTCCCCCACAGATTCGATAAATGCCAATAATGTCCCTGATAAAACACCAGGCATAATAATCGGAAATATGACCCTTCTGAAAGTATAAAACCACTTAGCCCCCAAGTTTCTGGCTGCTTCCTCAATCGAATCATCCAGCTGCTCCAGAACGGCATTAGTCGACCGGACAACGAGTGGAATATGCCTGATGAAATAGGCAAGCGGCAAAATCCAAAATGTTCCTACCAAGATTTGACCGAAAGAAAAAACGCTAGGTTCATTGAATGCGAATATCAAGTTCATCCCTATGACCGTTGCAGGCAACGCCCAAGGAATCATGACTAGAATATCGACAAAGCTTTTCCCGACGAATTTCCGTTTGACAAGTACATAAGACGCTATGACCCCAAACACCAGATTTGCCAACGTTGCAATAACCGCCATCAGTAAACTATTTCGTAACGGTTTGAAGATATTAGGGTCTTCAAACAAAAGCCTGTAATTTTCCACATTAAATACTGTGGGATACGTTTGAAATGTCCAGGTTCCATCTGGCACAAGTGAAAGCAATAGAATCGTAAAGTGCGGTAAAAGCAGAATCATTACGCCGATGATACCAGTTAGGACCATCACCCATTTTATAAATGGGTTCCTCACTTCACTCCTGTGTGCACCTATTCCTTTCGAAGCCATGCGATAATCCTTCCTATTCTGATACCAACGCATGAATAATAGAAATGAAATCGAAACGATGGATAGGATGACGGATTGAGTAGCGGCAATTTCCATATCACCATTGATTTTTGAAAAATAAATTTGCAGGCTTAACACCCTGTATCCGCCAGCTAATAAAAACGGGGCACTGAAAGAAGCCATCGATATCATGAAAACAAGTAAAGAGGCGGCAACGATGGCAGGTGTCAATAATGGAAATGTCACCTTCCAAAAAACCTTTAATTTATTTGCGCCTAAGTTATAAGCGGCTTCTTCAAGTGATGGATCTATTTTATTAATTGCAGCGGATACGGTCATATAAAAATAAACATACATCGTATAGGCATGCACGATAAGAATTCCCGATACCCCGCCAATCTTGAATGGAACCTTATCGAGGCCAAACAGGTCCTTGATGGCATTTGGAATCAATCCCGATTCTCCATATAAAAACATAAAGGCCATGACCCCTACCAATGATGGAAGGACAATCGGCAAAATCGCTGCTGATGAGAAGAAGCTTCTGCCGGGAAAATCGTAACGGTTAAAAATGAATGCGAGCGGTATGCCAATCAAGGCACTGACCAATACACTCAATAAGGATATATAAACAGAATTCCAAAGAGCCTCTAAGTTCGTTTTCGATTCCTGTACGAAGAAGTCCAGATAATTTCCAAGGGATATCGATCCGTCTTTTTGCAGACTTTCAACAAAGGTCCTCAATGACGGGTAGAGTACATATGCTATGAGCACCAATACAACTGGTATAAGGAGCCAAACCGTCAATCTCGTATCACGATTTTTAATCATGGCGCATCACCGCTTATGACAGGGATAAGACGCAGCTGTTTCTCGGGAAGCTGGACATACACTTCCTTTCCTTGATAAAAGTATCCAAAATCATGGGTGTTAAATACGTCGACCCTTAGTAACACGTCTTGAACATCCACCATGACATTCACAACAGATCCAAAGAATTGGACGGAATTTATTTTACCTTTAAAGATATTCATTCCTTCTTCGGTCACATCCAGAATCCTGATTGCCTCAGGACGAATCGAAACAGCAAGGTCAGCATCACTCTGTATGATCGAAATTCCGTCCCTAGCTTGATTTTCCACATTCAATTTAATCGGTTGTTCACTATTCTTAAGGGCAACCTCTATATTATCTTGATGAACTTTTTCAACTTGAACGGGCAAAAGATTAATTTCGCCTATAAAACTCGCCACAAAATCATTAGCCGGCCGATTATAAATTTCTGTTGGCGTCCCGACCTGGTGACATACACCATAATTGAACACAGCGATTCGATCACTCATGGATAATGCCTCTGCCTGATCATGTGTGACATAAATGGTGGTAATCTTATAATCACGCTGCAGCCTTAAGATTTCCACTCTCATTTCATCACGAAGCTTGGCATCCAGATTACTTAATGGTTCATCCAGCAGTAATATTTCCGGTTCAATGACCAGTGCTCGCGCAAGGGCCACCCTCTGCTGCTGTCCTCCGCTTAACTGGCTCACTTGACGATTCGAGTAGCTCTCCAGCCTGACCTTTTGGAGGGCATCCAGCACTCTCTTCTTTAAGTCAGCAGAAGAAACCTTTCTCACACGCAAGCCAAACGCTACATTTTCAAAAACAGTCATATGGGGAAAGAGGGCATAGTTTTGAAAAACCATGCCTGTATTTCTTTTCTCCGGAGGTACACGCGTCATATCTTTGTCGCCAAATCGGACGACACCTTTAGTTGGATAATAAAAACCGGCTATCATCCGAAGTGTTGTCGTTTTACCGCAGCCGCTTGGACCAAGAAAGGTAAAAAACTCACCTTCTTTGATGTCCAGATTTAACTGGTCAACAGCTATCGTTTTCCCGAAGGCTTTTTGGACATTCTCTATTTTTATTGACGCCATCCCAACGACACTTCCTTATTCTTTAATTTCTTTATCTCCACTTTTAATATTTTCGTCCCAGTATTTCATCCACTCGTCACCTTTTTCCTGGAATGCATTCCAATCAATTTCCATCGCTTTAATTTCGGTTTCCGTGATCCATTCAGGTAAACCCTTCACATCACTTCTGGTCGGAATCCTGTAAAATTCTTCTGCTAATGTTTTTGCGGCTTCTGGTGAATTCACGAACTCATAAAAGGCTTCAGCCGCTTTGGGATGCTTGGCACCTTCAACGATGGCGATACCTTCCGTCAATACTGGCGTTCCGCTTTCTGGAATGACGAACTCAAATGGATAATTTTTATTTTCTTTCAGCATGACGACATCCGGCATTGCCCAAACGGAAAGTGAGCCCTCTCCTTTGGCTACCTTGTTATACATCATTTCAGGATTCGCTGAATATTCCTTCGTGTTTTGGTCGAGCTTCTTTAACCAGTCATACCCTTCTTTCGGATCATTTGTATCCTTATACGTACGATAGATCATCGCAGAAAAAATTGTCCTCATCGTTCCGGAGGCTAACGGATAGCGGATGATGATTTCGTCTTTCCATTTCGGATCAAGCAGCTCATCCCAATCTTTCGGTACCTCGTCTTTTGATAATTCTTTGCTGTTATACATGATGACTTCCGGTGTCTGGCTCGTTCCTGTCCAATACCATTCCGGGTCGCGGAATCCTTCATCGAGACTATCGGAATAGCTAGGCTTATAAGCGGCCAGCAGCCCATCATCCTTTGCTTGATTGAAGTTCGTGGAAGGTGCCCCCCACCAAACGTCTGCCTGCGGATTACTTTTCTCTGAACGAACACGGTCAAGGATTTCCTGAGACCCCATATCAAGCCACTCAACATCAATACCATACTTACCTTCGAACTGCTTTTCGAATTTTGATAAAATATCTTTGCCATGCGGCGAATAAACAACGATTTTATCTTCGAGCTCACCCTTTTCGCCAGCATCCGAATTCGTTTTCGTATCTGTACCGTTACACCCCGAAATTAATAGTGCTGCCGATAAGGTCAGTACTGAAACAAGCGACTTTTTCCTATTTTTCATTAATATTCCCCCTCATCACGAAAATTCAAAATGCCATCATGTTCCCTTAAGAAAAGGGAAACCGCTCCAAGCACCCCTGCGTTTTCTCCCAGTTGTGAAGTTTTCATTTCTACTAAACTTGGAAGATATCGATCAACGACCTCCCGAATTCTAGGTAAAATGTATTCAGCAGAATTTAATACACCACCTCCTAAAATGATCACTTCCGGATTTAGCAAACTAGCCGCATTGACAATTCCGCAGGCTAAATGTTCAATGGCTTCATTTATGATGGCCATAGCTGCCGTGTCTCCTTTTTTTGCTGCCAAAAAAGCATCCTCCCCCGATAGTTCGGAAGATTTGGCCCGTTCGAATAAAAAATGGTGAGGGTCCTTGAGGACCTCCCTGGTGAAATGACCGCCAATCGACTTGCCTCCTGCGACACTTTCCAAATAACCGTATCTATGGAAAATCGGCTTGAATTCACGTTTTATATCCTCTTTGTCCGTCACCATATATCCCATTTCCCCAGCGGCACTGGAAGCTCCTCTGTATAACTGGTTATTCAAGATGATGCCGCTTCCGATTCCCGTGCCAACCGCAATGAACAGCAAATTCCGCTTATTTTGTGCATTCCCCAGCCACTGTTCACCTAGTGCAGCCGCGTTTACATCATTGTCAAGAAAGATGGGGAAATCAAAATAACGCTTCGCTTCTGCTATAAATGGATATTGCACCCAGCCTAAACTCGGTGCCTCTATTACTAATCCGCTTGCCGTTTGCGTAATGCCAGGGATCCCGACTCCCATCCCCAATATCCTTTCCTTCGCAATCTGATTCTTTGCAATTAACCGCTCCGTTTCAATCGCCATTTGTTTAAGAAGCCCTGAATTTAAATAAGTGTTTGTTGAAAAACTAGTGTCAGCAAGGATGTTGCCGCTTAAATCGCTTAAAACGATTTTCACTTTCGTCCCGCCTATATCGACACCGATGATATAGGCGGCCTTTTCATTAAAAAAGAGCTGGATGGGCCTCCTCCCGCCTTGAGATGAGGATACTCCTATTCCTTTCTCGAATACCCATTTCTCCTGTATAAGTTCATCCACAGCCTGAGAAACAGTTGGTTTACTTAGCTGAAGCTTAACGGCGATTTCAGCTCTTGAAATGGGTGAACATTCTTGGATGCATTGAATGATTCTTTTTTTATTTACATATTTTTGATGACTGGGTGTCCTTTTAAAACTCATCACATCACGGCCTTACATTATTTAGTTAGTAATTCTTCCTAATTAAGTAAAAATATAACTTAAATGATTTCAACGCACAATACTTTTTCGTAATATTTAAAATGTTCAATTTTTAATAGTTACTTCGCATTATTTACATTTATAACCATTAGTGCTATTTATTAGATAGGTTTTTTTGTCTGGTTAGTTAGAAAGCATTACTAACCTACATTTTTTTAGGTGTTTAATAAAAGTTGAAGGGGGTTAAAAGAAGAATGAAAAAAGCTTTGTTATCGTTGCTTTCCCTTTTGTTGGTTCTTGCGTCATTGCCGCTTGGAGGCAGCGCTGCAAATCCTGATGAAACCAACGTTGAATTATGGAATGCGGTCAAGCCGCTCGAAACGACTGTGACATTCTTGAACAGCGGTGCCCATCCCGATGATGAACGCAGTGACTTTCTCGCTTATCTATCGAGAGGGTTAGGGGTGAAAACATCCAGCCTGATTGCAAACCGTGGTGAGGGAGGACAAAATGAAATTGGGGATGAACTGGATAACGCTCTTGGAATCATCCGTTCGAGGGAAATGATAGAAGCTGCAAAAATCACCGGGGTTAAAGCCTATCATCTAAGTGAAACCACCTCTGATCCCATTTATGATTTCGGTTTCTCTAAAACACCAGAGGAAACATTACAAAAATGGGGCGAGGAACTCACATATGAACGGCTTATCCGCTTTATTCGGACGTATCAGCCAGATATATTGATGCCATCCTTTCAAAATGATGATACCCAGCATGGACATCATCGAACAATGACAATCCTAAGTGAACGTGCCTTTACGGATGCCGCCGACCCAACTGTGTTTCCACAACAATTGAAACAAGGTCTATCGGTATGGCAAGTGAAAAAGTTATATTTGCCCGTTTCCTCGGCAGATCAAGCAACCACTTCGATAGAAATCGGTAAATATGACCCAATATACAAAATGACTTACCCACAGCTTGGAGAACAATCCCGCTATCTGCACAAAAGCCAAGGCATGGGTTCTGATATCCCTGCAGCACCACGCCAGATCCATTTGGATTTGAAGCAAAGCGCGGTTGATACAAAAAGCGAGTCGGACCTTTTTGCAGGTGTACCTTACAATTTTACTGAATGGGCTGAAAAACTCCCTCGCTCAGCTTCAAAATTAAAAGGTGAATTTAAATACCTGCAACGGAATCTGAACGCTGTTATTGAGGCTTATCCCCATGCAAAACGTGTTTTTTCAACATCCCAAAAAGCTCTTTCCAAGGTTCGTTCAATGACTGCGCAAGTCAAAAAGGCAAAGCTAAGCCCTGCCATCAAAAACGACTTGCTTCATAAGCTCTCATTAAAAGAAGAGCAATTGCAAAACGTCAGTTATGTCTCCTCAGGGCTCGAGGTTCAAGCTAAAGCAGCTTCAAAGATTCTTACGAAAGGTCAAAATACGTACGTAACCATAACCATGAAGAATAACGGGAAACAAACATTGAAAAAAGTCGCTGCTGCATTGAACGTGCCTAAAGGATGGAAGACAAAAACAAAATCAAAAGATGTCAATCTGGCACCTAATAAATCAGCGACAATGACCTACCTGGTTGAAGTCCCTGAAGATGCAGCTTATTACCATGCCTATGATGAATCAACCATTACGACCAGCATTTCTTATAAATACGGGAGCACAAAAACTTCCATCAAGGAAGAATTGGATGGAACGATCGCCGTCCTTCCCGACGTTGGCCTTACCTTAACTCCTGAAGATATCGTCGTAAATACAGCAGATGTAAGAGAGGAAATCCCAGTGACGGTGACCTTGAAAAATTATACAGAAGGAAAAGCATCAGCAAAGGTCGCTTTAAAAGTCCCTGAAAATTGGGGAGTTCATCCCCAAAATGCCACTGTATCATTTAATGAAAAATCAGAAGAAAAACAAGTGAAGTTCACCCTCAGACCACCGAAGGCCATCCAAAAAGGTGAATATCAGGTGAAGGCTGCAGCCACTGTCAATGGGAAAACCTTTGATTCGACCATTCAGGAGATTTCCTATGACCATATCGGAACATTCTATTACCAATACCCAGCAGCTATCAATACCGTTGCATTTGAGCTTTTGAAGCCAGCTTCATTAAAAGTGGGGTACATTGAAAGCGGATTCGATAAAGTGGCAGATTACTTAAGCAATGCAGGGCTGAACATTACGAAGTTAACTGCAGCTGATTTAGCTGAAGGTGATTTAAGTCAATATGACACGATCGTTACAGGCATCCGTGCCTATCTATCGAGGGAAGATTTAAAGGCAAATAACGGGCGCTTACTTGAGTATGTGGAAAACGGCGGACATCTCGTCGTGCAATACCATAAACCGGGTGATGGATGGGATGCCTTGAAGACGGCTCCATATTCTCTTACCCTCGGGAATCCTTCGATTCGCTGGCGGGTAACCGATGAAAAAGCCACAGTAAACGTGTCGAAACCAGAATCGGCGCTTTTTACCTATCCAAATAAAATAACAAATGATGACTGGAGCAATTGGGTCCAAGAAAGAGGATTGTATTTCCCAATGGAATGGGATGAACGGTATGAAACATTCATTTCCATGGCAGATCCGAATGAAGAACCATTTGATGGCGGTATCCTTATGGCTAAGTATGGTAATGGCACCTACCTCTACACCAACCTTGTCCTATACAGGCAAATTCAAGGCCAGGTTCCAGGCGGATATCGAATCATGACCAACTTGATTAGTTACGGTGCCAAATAAGTAAAAAGAAACCTATGCATGTGTTGAATGCATAGGTTTCTTTTCTGTGACGTTTGGCCGATTGAAGCTGATATGAATAAAAACATCTCCTGACTGATAGGTTCCTGCTCTAAAAACCAAAAAAGTTATGCACAAAGATGAGGAAAAGGCTCATGCGTTTGGGTTTCCCCTCATTTCCCGCATTCCTTTGTCCACACTTTATGCACAACTTCATTCATGATTTACGATCTTAAAAACATCCCGTTAAAGCACTTTGCTCAAGAATGCTTTGGTTCTTTCATGCTGAGGGTTACCGAATAATTCATTCGGCTCATTTTCTTCCACGATATACCCTCCATCCATGAATATCACCCGGTCCCCGACTTCCCGGGCAAAGCCCATTTCATGTGTAACGACGACCATTGTCATGCCTTCTTTAGCCAGTTGTTTCATTACCTCCAAAACATCGCCGACCATTTCAGGGTCAAGGGCCGAAGTCGGTTCATCAAATAGCATGATCTTCGGATTCATCGCCAATGCCCTTGCGATGGCGACCCGCTGTTTTTGTCCGCCGGAAAGTTCCCCTGGATAGCTATTTGCTTTTTCCTTTAGACCAACCTTATCCAATAACTCAAGCGCTAATCTTCCTGCTTCCGCTTTATCGGTGGCACGAATTTTAATAGGGCCCAAGGTTATGTTCTCCAAAACGGTCTTATGAGGAAATAGATTGAAATGTTGAAAAACCATTCCAACTTCTTGCCGGACTTTGTTTATATTGATTTTCCTTTTAGGATCGGTTATATCATGTCCGTTAATGACCACCTCGCCACCCGTAACTTCCTCAAGGAGATTCAGGCAACGCAGGAATGTACTCTTTCCAGATCCAGAAGGGCCTATTACGCAAATTACTTCCTTTTCCTGCACTTCTGCATTAATATCTTTTAAAACTTCGACAGTTCCAAATGATTTTCTCAGGTTTTTTACTGTAATGATGCTCATCGAACTTGTACCCTCCTTTCTATGAAATTAGCAATTAGGGTTAACAAATAGATGATGATAAAGTAAATCACACCTACGGCCAGCCAAATCTTGAATGCTTCAAAAGTTGCCGAAGCTTGAATCTGACCTTGCTGGGTTAAATCGGCTATACCAATGACGGATAATAGAGAAGTATCCTTCAAGCTGATGATCGATTGATTCGTAATGGTAGGGAGCATCCTTCTAAAGGCTTGCGGAAGCACGACATATCTCATTGTTTGAGCTCCAGTGAACCCGATGGATCTTGCCGCCTCCGTTTGCCCTTTATCGATGGATTGTATCCCTGCCCTTATTATTTCAGCAAAATATGCCCCTGCATTGATTGCAACGGTAATTATTCCAGCTGTTGTACTGTCCAAAGAAATCAAATTCAATGAATTCACACCAAAATAGATAAAAAATAACTGAACGATGAACGGTGTCCCTCGTATTGCATCCACATAAACCTTTGCAATCCAGTTCAAGATTTTGATGGGGGCAAGTCGCAGCAATGCGACAAGTAAACCAATCAAAAACCCTAGGATAATGGCAATCACAAAGATATAAAGTGTCACCTGAAGTCCTTTTAATAAAAGTGGCAACGCCGCAACAATTATATCCATTTCTTTCACCCCTTTGAAAAAGAAAGCGCGCAATAAGCGCGCCTAATGAGCTTTAATCTATTGTTTATTAACCTTATTCACCAAGATACGTTTTTATAATTTCATCATACGTGCCGTCTTTTTTAAGATTGGCAAGACCATCATTTATTTTTTTCAATAAATCCTCGTTTTGCCCTTTCAATACAGCAATTCCATATTGGTCACCATTCAAACGGTCACCTACGATTTTCAACCCAAGATCTTTTTGGGCGATTGCATATGAGATGACAGGATAATCTTCTATAAGGGCATCCGCATTACCGTTGGCCACTTCCTGGAACATCGCTGGACTATCATTGAATTGAACAACTTTGATTCCTAGTTTCGTAGCATTATCCTGTGCATATTTAGCACCTGTTGTTCCTTTTTTCACTGCTATGGTTTTTCCTTTAAGATCCTTAACGGTTTTAGTGCTTGTATTATCTTTCTTAACAACTATTGTTAACCCTGCATCAAAATACGGTGTTGAGAAATCCACTACCTTTTTTCTTTCCTCTGTAATGCTCATTCCCGCAATGGCCACATCAAGCTGATTGGCTTGCATAGCCGGAATGATTCCACCGAAATCCATTGGAGACAATTTGATTTTGAAATCCTGGTCTTTCGCGATTGCATTGATCAATTCAATATCGATACCTTTATAGTCGTTCCCCTCTTTAAATTCAAAAGGAGGATAAGTCGTATCCACACCAACTTTATATACCTTTTCAGGTTTCTTTTCCTCACCTGCATTTTTTCCTTCATTGGTTCCACAAGCCGAGATAAAGATAGTT
The DNA here is from genome assembly GCF_001054655.1 of Bacillus sp. 220_BSPC. Lineage (NCBI taxonomy): Bacteria > Bacillati > Bacillota > Bacilli > Caryophanales > Bacillaceae > Bacillus > Bacillus sp. 220_BSPC. The sequence goes on along the minus strand of NZ_JVPL01000189.1, from coordinate 105,021 downwards.
AAAATCAAAAACATACTCAATAAACCAAGTTTCTTCATTCAAATCACTCCAATTCTAAATTATACGTGATAATAAATAATTCTCCCTATAATATAGCATAAGAATAAAGTATTATAATATGAATTTTCAGAATAAATATTATTTTCTCCAAATAATTTTTATGGATGTTTTTCCTAATATTGTTCATGTGATGGAAAATACAAAAAGGCTATGGGATCCTTCTCGATAAAAATGGCCGATCATGTCATCAATACCTCTAAAACAAGACCATTGGAGGGTGGTATTCACCAGGGTCCTTTAGTCATCCCTAATAGTAGATGCCCATTAGTTGGATAAGAAAAAAACTAAATCAATTAACTTTTGGATACTTTTAAACTGGAATACAAGGAATTGTTTTCCGCCTTCCACTCCCCCTGCTTCAAATGTCCTCCGCAACCGTGAGTCCTACCATGTCTACTTCTATCAAAAAAAGGCCAACCAGTAATTTTTACTGGTCGACCTTATAATACCAACGCATCCGTTCGATTTGTGATCGAATTAAGATTCATTGATTTGCACTAAAGCAGCAATATTGCGATGGGTGCCGTAATAATTAACGTGATGAGTGTCCGTTCAAACCAGATTACAATCAACTTCGTAATGCTGATCGGGATTTCGGTTGATAGGATACAAGGTATCGTCGCTGAAAAGAACAATATGGATGAAACAGAAACCACGGCAATGATGAACTTAGTTACCAGAGGTGCATCAACTACAAGAAGCGCCGGCAGGAACATTTCTGCAATTCCTATAGCTGAAGCTTTGGCAGCCAAAAATGGTTCAGGTATTTGCAATGCCCAGGTAAATGGGTAAAAAAGATAGCCAAGTAAATTAAATATTGGAGTGTACTCCGCTAATACAAGGCTGATGAGACCAACGGATAAAATGGACGGCAGAATGCTCATTGTCATAAGAAAACCGTCCTTTAAGTTCTCCCATAAATTTCTGCCAAGACTTACGGAATTATTTGCTCCCACCATCGCACTGTTCCAGGCATTTCGGAAAAGTCCTTCTTTGATAACTTCTTCTGGATCCGCATTATCCGAATAATATTCGTCGCTCATTTTATTTAATGGCCAAATGCGTACGGTAATGGCAGTGACAAGGTACGTGATCCCTAAAGAAACCCAAAAGAAAAGCGACCATAAATCCATAAGCCCGAGGGTTTTTGCTACAACGATCATGAACGTTGCTGAAACCGTTGAAAAGCCAGTTGCAATAATAGCTGCCTCTTTAAGGGTGTATTTTCCTTCTTTATATAGTCGATTCGTAATAAGCATACCAATGGAATAGCTACCTGCTAAATCAGCAACCATATCAACCGCTGAACGCCCCGGCGTTTTAAATATCGGCCTCATGATCGGCTGCATCAGTACACCCAAAAATTCGAGAAGCCCGTATCCAATGAGAAGCGCCAAAAATATAGCACCTAAAGGAACGACAAGACCTACAGGTATGACAAGTTTTTCGAAAAGGAAAGGACCCATACTTGGGGCCATTAACCATTCGGGTCCGATCTTGAAATATATTAAGATCGCAACAACAGCACCTAATACTTTTAATAAAGAAAAAACGATTGATACTTTATCTTTGCTCCAGGTTTTTGAAATAAATGGATAAACAGCTCCTAATAGAATGACAATAAGAGCATAAATGGGAACGGCTGACGGCAAGGTTACTTTGATCCATGTTACTATATGATCAATTGGTATGCTTGAAACACCATTTATGGTAATGGGAATAAAAAACATAAAACTTCCTATTAAACTGTATATAATAAACTTCAGTACATTCGTAGTAGATTGAATCTGCGGCTCCTCTTGTTTCGTATTTGTCGCAACATTTGGTGATTCCATAATCATTCCCCCTTTAATTTAATTGCCTATTGGGTAAATTCTGGCGTCATGCCCACATCCAATCACGTAAAGTATCACCTTATTCCAGCAGCAAACACCCCAGCTATGTGCCGCTTTCCCATCCCCCGTGTACCGGTGCACAACTAAAACCCGGTAATATTGTTCATTAACATGCGAAGCACTGCCACTTGTTGCGAGACTTTTATATGCAATCCTGTTCTTTTTTTAATATCTTTACCCTTTCACTTGTATCCGCTTTCATTTTGCTTGTCCTCCTCATTATTTAACATTCATTGTATACTGAAAATTCTAATAATAATTTTACTTTTTGATGATTATTTTATAATTTATATTCTAAAATTCATCTATTATTGTCCTTTTTATAATCTATATTAAAATCAGAGCGAAATTTAAGAGCAGAATCTATAGTTTTGGTACCAAAAACTAACTGAATGAGTGGTCTATTAAGCTTGGGCAGATAAAACTCAGTGTTCCTGCCCCTTTTTTGCATAAGAAACAGAGCTGAACGTCACACATCCAATCAAGCTTTCTTTTATATGCTTTTTGCTCCCAACTTGGGGATAAATAGTTCTTACTCTTACGTTTAATTATCTGTTAAATTGGGGAAATATAAATTCAATCGACGATGACTTAATAACTAGGATGGGTATGATGAGAATTAAGGTAAAAAAAATAATATATTACCTGATTAAATTAAGAGGGAAAATCTTTATACCATTTGCCATTTTATACATATTAGTTGCAGCATATATTGCTTTTTCTATAGAGCCACAGACGTTCGAATCATATTTAACTTCAGTTTACTGGGTTCTTACAACGCTTGCTACGGTTGGTTTTGGTGACTATGCACCGGTCACCGATCTTGGAAAAGCATTTACCATCGGTCTATACATAACGGGTATTGGGCTTGTTAGTCTTTTTATTGGAAAAATCATTAAATCTGTATATCTTATCGAAAAACGTAAAGTTGGTGGAAAAATGAAATATACAGGTAAAAATCATATCATTCTGATTGGATGGAGTGAAAAGTCAAAATCAGCAATTCAAGAAATTTTTAAATCTGATGAAACCATCGATATTGTAATCATTGATAACCTGGAAAAATCCCCCATGATGGAGGAGCGTCTGTTTTATGTTCGCGGGGATGCCACGGATGAAGAAACATTACTCCGTGCAAATCTGCCTAAAGCAAAAGGCGTTATCATTTTTGCTGACCAAATAACACAAGATAATTATGCTACAAAGGATCCGTTACTTGTCGATGGAAAGACATTATTAGTTGCCACTGCCATAACGTCCATTGAAGAAAAAACCAATACGGCAATACACGTCACCGCTGAGGTAATCAATCAAAAGCATATTCGTTTATTTGAGCGTGTAAAGGTGGATGAGTTTATTCCTACACAAGAAATGATCTCCCACGCAGCAGTACGATCATTATTTTCTCATGGAGTCACTCACATGTATTCAGAACTTATGAGCTCAAAGTATGAAGAGACGATGTATGAGATTTCTAAACAAGATGAATGGCGAACCTATCGTGATGCATTCATGGACCTTCTTAATAAAGGGGCCACACTGGTAGCAGATCGTGGTGACCTTAACATAAACCAAAAATTAGATGCACGAATTCCTGATGATGCACAGCTTTTCATAATTTGCGATAAAGAGACCATTTCTAAAATAAATTCAAAAATACATTAGAAGCAGAAATCTTTAGGGATGCTATAATGGCATCCCTCAGTTTGTAGACAAAAGGGTTTTATCTAATGTTAAAACTAAGTTGATTGGAGCGGGTGTTCGAGACTCCTGCTTAGAAAAGCGCGTCTAGGGTAGACCCCGCAGTCGCAAGCCGAGGGAGGACCGCCCGCGGAAAGCCGAGGGCCTCTCGTTCCAATCAACGTCCAAATTGTACAAGCCATAAACTCAATTTTCTTCGAATTTGCCTGCAAATATGCATCCTTAATTGAATAGCAAAACAAAAAAAGAACCTTCAATCAAAGATCGATTAAAGGTTCTGTTGTTTTTAATTTCAATGTTGCTTCGATATCCAAAAATTAACTATAAACTAGCTCTTTTTTTTTGCTAAGACCAAGCGTCTCTGATGTTGAAGTTTGAATTTCGTGTAAAAGCTCTGTATTTTCCATTAGTGACTCTCCATAAGAAGGAATCATTTCTTTAATTTTCGGTTCCCATTCTTTCATGCGTTGCGGGAAGCATTTATTAATTACCTCAAGCATAACGTGAACAGCAGTAGAAGCCCCTGGAGAAGCACCTAGCAATGCTGCAATTGAGCCATCGGATGCACTTACAACTTCCGTACCAAATTGAAGTGTACCTTTGCCGCCTTCAGCAGTATCTTTGATAACTTGTACACGTTGGCCAGCTACTACTAAATCCCAATCCTCGCTCTTAGCGTTCGGGATGAACTCTCGTAACTCTTCCATACGCTGTTCTTTCGATAACATAACTTGCTGGATCAGGTATTTTGTCAATGGCATCTCTTTTGCGCCAGCCGCCAACATAGTTAAAACATTATTCGGTTTTACGGAAGTTATTAAATCGAACATTGAACCTGTTTTTAAGAACTTCGGTGAGAAGCCCGCAAATGGTCCAAATAGCAACGATTTTTTATTGTCGATAAAACGTGTATCAAGATGCGGAACAGACATTGGTGGTGCACCAACTTTAGCTTTTCCGTATACTTTCCCATGATGCTGTGCAACAACTTCCGGATTATTACATACCATGAAATATCCACTTACCGGGAATCCTCCGATATGTTTCCCTTCAGGAATGCCGGATTTTTGCAGTAAATGCAAGCTTCCGCCCCCGCCTCCGATAAAGACGAATTTAGCATTATGACGTTCTACGCTACCGGTATCGACATTACGCACTTTTAATTCCCATGAGCCATCACTGGCACGTTTAACATTATCAACACTATGTTTATATTTGATATCGACGTTTTGAGCCTTTAAGTGGTCAAACAACATGCGTGTCAGAGCACCGAAGTTAACGTCTGTACCGTAATCAATTTTTGTTGCCGCTATAGATTCATTCGATGGACGGTCTTGCATAATAAGTGGAATCCATTCCATCAGTTTTGCTGGGTCATCGGAATACTCCATACCTTGGAACAGAGGATTTTTGGACAGCGCTTCAAAACGTTTCTTTAAGAACGCTACATTTTTATCCCCTTGCACCATACTCATATGAGGCAATGGCATGATAAAGTCTTGCGGATTATCAATCAGCTTACAGTTTACAAGATACGACCAAAACTGCAATGAAACTTGGAACTGTTCATTTATTTTAATTGCTTTGCTAATATCTATAGATCCGTCAGCTTTTTCGGATGTATAGTTAAGCTCGCACAGCGCAGAATGACCCGTACCCGCATTATTCCATTCGTTAGAGCTTTCTTCTCCTGCGTTTGCAAGCTTCTCAAATACTTTGATTTCCCATTCCGGTGCTAACTCTTTCAGTAATGATCCCAAAGTCGCGCTCATGACTCCGCCGCCAATTAAGATAACGTCTGTTTGTTTCTGTATGTTGCTCATTATAACCTTCCTTATCCCCTATATTTGCAAAAAAGATGTAGGCGCTCCTGCTTAGGTGTCAAAAAAAAGCCCGGCACGAACTAGGAACACACCTTTTCTGTCTCCTTATAACTATATCATAATCTATTATTATTATTTCATAGATTAAAATATTCTACTATTACTTTTTTTGTTAAAATGTTGATTTTGAGAAGAAATTAGCTTAAACTTATCCGCCCCGATAGTCGCATTAAAAGATTTCTTCAGCAACTTCCCATCATTGAAGGAATAAACTGTTAGTGAAATAATATTGACAGATTCGAAAAAGCCAGGAAAATACACATTTATTGACAAAAACAGAAGGGAAATTAGAACTTTCTGTAACCATTTCCCTAAAAAACAAGGACCTTCCTGAAATTGCTAAACTCTTAACTTTTTAACTTGTATCATAAATTCCATCCAATTATTAGATATTATAACAATACCAATAATTACTGAAAGCTAAACCAATATAAGGTAATGTCACCGATAATATTCTTAATCTTAAGACTTATCTCATAGTCCCTCATTGGTATAATTTCTTAACTTATTGCTATTACAAAAAAACATTATTTCTATTATTTTTGCAAGAAGATATTTTCAACTTTGTGTTCTGACCCTTTTTTCAAGACGAGTTTTGCCCGTCCTTTTGTCGGCAGTATATTTTCATGTAAATTTTTTAAATTAATTTCTTCCCAAATTTGAGTCGCTTTTTTTATGGCCTGTTCTTTAGAAAAGTCAATATAACGATGGAAATAGGATTCGGGACTTTGAAATGCAGTCTTTTGAAGTAAAAGGAACCTTTCGACATACCACCGCTCTATGTCGTTAACATCTGCATCTACATAGAGTGAGAAATCAAAAAAGTCACTGACGAATACTTGATTTTCCTTGTCAACTTGAAGAACATTAACACCTTCCACTATTAGAATATCCGGATTACAGATCGTCTGCACTTCATTTGGCAAAATGTCATACTTCAAATGTGAGTAGATTGGAACTTCCACTTTATTTTTTCCCGCTTTTACATCTCCGATAAGATTGATTAACTTTTGGGTATCATAACTTTCAGGAAACCCTTTTCTTTTCATCAATCCTTTTTCTTCTAAAAGATCATTTGGGTACAAAAAACCGTCGGTAGTGACAAGACCTACGTTTCTGTGATTATCCCATCTGGATAATAAAGTCTGAAGTAACCTTGCAGTCGTACTCTTTCCTACAGCAACACTCCCTGCAATCCCAATGATATAAGGTACTTTTTTAGCATCAGTTTTTAGAAATGAAGAAGTGGCTGTGTTAAGCTGTTGGGATGCCTCAACATGTAAATTGATCAAACGAGTCAAGGGCAAATAAACCTCTTCCACTTCCTGAATGGATATTTCTTCATTTATTCCTTTTAAGTTATCCAATTCTTCTTCAGTTAAAGGAAGAGGGGTATGGTTTCGCAAAGATGCCCACTTTTTTCGATTGAATTCAAAATAGGGAGTATAGGAACTCATGATTTTTCGTTACCTCACTTTTTAGAGTTACTATCAGTTTAACAAGGATGATGTCCATAAAAAAGATGTTCCTGATCCCTTATTCACTAAATTGATTAAGCTTTGAATGATAACCCACCTGTCTCCAAAGCTTCCCTAAGTTTCGGTAAAGAAGCTGGTCCCATACCGTGGAATTTCAAAATTTCTTTTTCACTATATGTTGATAGCTGTTGTAAAGAGGTTACCCCATTGCTTTCCAATGCACGTCTGGCAGGTGCCGAGAGCACTGAAAGGAATCCTGTATCAGGTTTTCGTTCCTGCTCACATACAGGGCAGGTTGGACAGTCACTGGATTTATAGTATTTGTGTCCCTTTTCGCAAGTCCTCAAATTCTTCTTTGAAGTGGTCATTGTCAATTTCTCCTTTTCTCTGGCTTTTAAGTCCAAACATAAAAAGTTCACCCTTCACAATGAAGCAATCATTTTAATCCATTTTATCATTAATTTCATTGGAAAAGGGTTGCCGCAGCAACCCTTTGCAAAACCCAAAGTGAATGATGGATTAACCCACTTTGTCCTCCTTCTTAGCCTCTGTCTGAGCATTGGCTTGTACACGCTTGTCTATTCCAAAAGCGAAATAACTAATTGCTACGATAGCCAGAAAACCTATTCCAACCATAAGAGATATACGTGTGTCATCATTAAACCACATACCGATCAATACCATGATCAAGAAAGCGATGGTCAGGTAGTTTGTAACAGGTGCAAACGGCATCTTGAATGGATGATTGTGCATTTCAGCTTTTTTGACCTTCCTGAATTTAATTTGACTGATCAGAATGACAAACCATGGAATCATTCCAGGAAGTACACTCGCACTGTATACATGCACAAATAAATTTTCTGGTGCAATATAACTTAAAACAACTCCAATCGCTAAACCGACAATCACTCCGAACGTACCGAATAAAGGGACACCGCTATTAGATACTTTTGCAAAGAACTTTGGAGCTTGTCCATTCATCCCTAATGTGTAAAGCATGCGTCCTGCACTGTAAATACCACTATTGCAGCCAGACATTGCAGCCGTGATTACGACAAAATTAATGATTCCAGCTGCTGCCGTGATACCAACCTTCGCAAAGGTCGCAACAAATGGACTGCCAATTGAACTTAATTGATCCCAAGGGTAAACGGTTACAATAATGAAGATCGCACCGATATAGAAGATTAAAATACGCCAAATGGTACTTTGAATCGCTTTCGTTATCGTTTTTTGCGGATCTTTTGCTTCACCAGCCGTAATCCCAATTAATTCTACACCTTGATAAGCGGCAACCACCAGTGAGAGAGCAAAGAAGAAGCCCTTCCAGCCGCCTGTAAATAAACCGCCATGTTCCCAAAGATTCGATAACCCTAAGGCTTCCCCTCCGTTACCGATTCCAAAGAAAATCAGTCCAAAACCTGCAACGATCATTAAAATAATCGTTACGATTTTAATCAGTGCAAACCAAAATTCAATTTCCCCAAAGGATTTAACGGAAATTAAGTTCGCTGCTCCAAGAATCACCATTGCAATTAAACCTGGAATCCAAGCAGGGAGATCAGGGTACCAATACTGCATGTACGTCCCCACTGCAATAATTTCTGCCATCCCGACGATAACCCACTGGAACCAGTTACTCCAAGCTGTCATATACCCTGCCAATGGATGAATGTACTTATAACCAAACGTTGCAAAAGAACCTGTACTTGGCTCTAAGTACAACATTTCCCCCATTGCGCGCATGATCAAGAATATAAATAAACCAGAGATCGCATAAGCTAACATTACAGACGGACCTGTCCATTGAATCGTGCTGGCTGAACCCATAAATAAACCGACACCAATCGTTCCGCCCAAAGCGATCATCTGAATATGACGACCTTTCAAGTCCCTATTCAAATCTTTGTTTGCCATTCCATTTCCCCCTACACTACTAATAGTCGAAATTTTATGCAAGATGCTTATTACACTCCCTATTTAGTATAGAAATGATATAGCAGGCACCACTTTATTTAATCTTTCTTAAAGCCGCCTCATAAAATCACTCTTCACTTTTAAGCATCCCTGAAAGTCAGAAAGATTACTATCCATTTTCATGTTATTTCTTTATTCTGTCCGAGGTGCCATAGAAAGCGCTTACTTTTTACCGGTTATAACAGTTCACCCCTCATACGTAAAAATTCCCCTGTATAAAATAACTCGAATAAAAGAGTTTTGCAACTCTTTTATTCGGCTGGCAGGTTTATTACGCTGTTATCAAAAGGGACTTTAATCTCAGCTTTAACAACATATCATTGGTCATTTTCTCCAAATCATATTCCGCCTTGAATCCCCACTCTTCCTTTGCACATGTTGAATCAATTGTATTTGGCCAACTGTCTGCAATGGATTGTCTTACAGGATCGACTTCATAATTCATGACAAATTCCGGTATATGCTTTTTAATTTCGGCTGCAATTTGCTCCGGATCAAAGCTCATGGCAGAAACATTGAAAGAATTCCGATGTTTCAATTTTGAAGCATCTGCCTCCATTAAAGCAATGATGGCAGCTAAAGCGTCCGGCATATACATCATGTCCATATACGTTCCCTTATCAATGTAAGAAGTATATCGCTTGTTTTTAATCGCTTCATAGTAAATTTCAACTGCATAGTCGGTAGTTCCGCCGCCAGGAGGTGTGACATACGAAATCAGTCCCGGGAATCGAAGCCCCCTCGTATCAACCCCAAATTTATGATGATAATAATCACATAATAACTCTCCGGATACTTTATTCACGCCGTACATCGTATTCGGCCGTTGAATGATGTCTTGCGGTGTCCAATCTTTAGGAGTGGTTGGACCAAACGCACCAATGGAACTAGGTGTGAATAATTGGCAATCGAGTTCTCGTGCCGTTTCCAAAGCATTGACCAATCCGCCCATGTTTAAATGCCAAGCTAAAAGCGGCTTCTTTTCAGCTGTTGCCGACAATAAAGCGGCCAAATGTATAATCGTATCCACTTCATGTTTTTTTGCCATGTTAAACATCGCTTTTTCATCCGTAACATCCAAAACTTCAAATGGACCTGATTGAGCAACATCACTGTCCGTTTTTCGGATATCTGTCGCAATGATATTGTCAGCTCCATAAACCTCTCTCATTTTTAGCGTCAGTTCTGAACCAATTTGACCTAAAGCTCCCGTTACCAAGACCTTTTTCATCAAAAATCCCTCCCCATGTTTTAAACTCTGAAACAAGCAATCTACTTATATGATCGACATCTCTTTTCCTACTTTTTCATAAATGGCCAATGCGCTATCCAACATCTCTTTTGTATGAGCCGCAGTAGGCATATTCCTCACTCTTCCTGTACCTTTTGGAACGGTAGGGAATACGATGGATTTAGCATACACACCTTCTTCATTCAGCCTCTTGCTGAATTGCTGCGTTTTTGCTTCATCACCTATAATGCAAGGCGTAATCGGTGTTTCGCTCTCCCCGATATCAAACCCTAATTCTTTTAGGCCTTTTTTCAAGTAATCGCTATTTTCCCAAAGCTTATTTTGAAGTTCTGAGCTATTCATCAAAATATTGATGGCTTCTATGCTAGCTGCAACTGCTCCCGGTGTGGCAGCCGTTGAAAATAAAAATGGACGGCTTCTCACCTTTAACCAATCAATCAAATCTTTCTTTCCTGCTACATAGCCCCCAACAACACCAATGGCTTTGGATAATGTTCCAATTTGGAAATCCACTTTATCCGATAACCCAAAATGTTTAACCGTTCCTGCACCATTACCTAATACACCCGAACCATGCGCATCATCAACATACGTAATTAAGTCGAACTCTTTGGCAATCTTCACAATTTCAGGAAGTTTGGCTATATCCCCATCCATCGAGAACACTCCGTCGGTAATGATCATGATCTTGTTATACAATCCGGATTCCTTTGCTTGACGTGCTTTTGTCCGTAAATCGTCCATGTCGGAATGGATAAAGGGAATGATTTTCGCCTTGGATAGTCGGCATCCATCAATGATTGAAGCATGATTCAGTTCATCTGAAAGAATGGCATCGTGTTTATCCATCACTCCTGAAATCGCTGCCATATTACAGTTAAATCCAGATTGATAAGCAATGGCTGCTTCTGTATGCTTAAACTCGGCGAGCTTTTCTTCTAATTTGACATGAATATCTAACGTTCCGTTGATCGTACGAACGGCACCTGCACCGACACCATATGTTTTCGTCGCTTCTATGCAAGCCTCTATTAATCGTCTATCTGTTGCTAAACCTAAATAATTATTGGATGATAAATTAATTAGCTCCCTGCCCGCAATCGTGATAACCGGACCATTAGCACCTTCCACTGGATCAATAACGTTGTAAAGTCCCTTTTCTTTTAAATCTTCCAAATTTTCTTTCAAAAATTCATTTAATATTTCACTTGACATTTAATATACCCCCTCATTGATGGTTGGAATACATGCAGGATTTTTATATGTTTTACACCTATTTTAAAAATATTGTATTTTTTCCCTTTTTTTCAAAAATACACGCGTCTTCTCCAGAAACACACAAAGAATTAGTGTAAATCCCTTTATACTAAGTGTTATAACAATCATATTAATGGATAATTTTAATGTTGTCCATATTGTGCGGACAAAAAAATTGAATTTTTGTAGTTCTTACAATCAACATCCGCCTAAAATGCGTTTAAATCAATGAAAATACGAAGAGAATTTCATCAATTTTCCAAGGCAACCGATGTTATATCTACTGGTTTTTTGGGGACCTTAACCAGTAACCTAATTAAGGAGGGGTATAGTGAAAACGGAAGATGAAAAAACCTCAGATGGCCTAAATGAGATTTTTGAGATTATCAATGCAAAAGGTGACATTGGGGAATTAAAAGAAATCGTCCAAAAACCTGATGAACAAACAAATGAAGACAAGTAAACCAAGGGGAATATCCTCTTTAAGTTTGTTGACAAAAGAAAGTTCAGAATGGTTCAATTCCTAATCATGAATTGTTTTTGGGACTTATTTTCCTCTCCAGGCAATCGCTTTCCCGAGCAGTCTTAGCGCCTGAGGGGTCTCCCTTGGACATGATTTTCTAAGCAGGAGTCCCGAACACCCGCTCCAACCAATTGGATTGTTTTTTAAAGATAAAAACTGCAGTCAAATCCGAGTTCTTCCAATTTGTCCATAGTCAGCAAGGGGATTAATTATCCTCTTTTTCGTCTGTTTTACATTGTACTAATGGACGCTTAAGTCCATTACAACTAAAAAATGAGCTGCTGATCAGCTCGGATATTGCATTAAATCTCATGTACAAAAAACAAAAAAGTCATGCAAAAGAATGGGATAAAAGGGCTAGAGAATAAGGATTTTCCCTATTTCTTCCTTGTCCACAATCCATGCACAACTAACAAAATTACTCCTTTACTGCACTAACCCTATGACAATAGTGCTCCATACATCAGATTTCCATGTCCCACCGTTTCTTTTCGGTCTCTTTCATCAGTTTTTCCGTTTTCTCGGGATGGACAGTACGGAATTTATGGTGGTCAGCCGGGATGATTTCGATCATCTTTTCTATCATATCTTCCGGATCGAATTGGTTTTTTAATCCCTTTTCTTGCTTTTTCATATCCTCTGCTCTTGTAAAATTCTTTTCTCCATCGTACCATTTCCATTTTTCCTCAGCTGCCCTGTCGTTAAAACCGGTATTGTAGGCACCCGGATTGATGGTCGCAACCTGCACCCCAAACTCCTCCAGCTCATCCTTTAAGGTTAATGCCATTCCCTCGATGGCATGTTTGGTTGCTGCATAAGGACCGCCGTATGGTGTCGTTATGATCCCAGCCATTGAACTTAAGAACACGATTTTCCCTTTTCCTTTTTTGACCAGCTTTCTTGCAGCAAACTGAACGGATTCTAGTAGCGAAAACATTCACTTCGAAGATCGCCCTGAATCGGTCCATCGGCATTTCTCCGAGCGGTCCTCCTTCATTGATCGCCGCATTTGCAACAAATACATCAAAGTCATGATTATCAATTCCTGCTCGATCACGTTCATTTGTAATATCCAATTTGAAGACTTCCATATCCAAGCCCCGTTCCCGCGCCTCCCTCATTAGATCCGTTTTCTGGGAAGTGATTTCCGTTGTGGCAATTACACGGTGTCCCTGCTTTGCTAACCCGAGTGCAGCTCCTCTTCCAAGCCCGCTGCCCGCTCCAGTAATGAAAATTGTTTTGCCCATCTTTCATTCCTCCTATCAAGCTTCTCTATGTCTCTTCTTCCCATAAACGAATGGTATAAACCATTTAAAATGGTCTGCGTGTTTATCCATTCTTTTAAAAGGAAAAAAACTATATCAAGTTTATTCCTGCATCTATATTCAAGTTAAGCGCATAATTAACAAGTAGAGATATCCAAAGAAATAAAGGAGAATGACTATGAATTATCAGAATATCACCATTGCCGGCAGCGGCGTTTTAGGCAGTCAGATTGCATTTCAAACCGCATTCAAAGGATTTAACGTATCAGTATATGACATCAATGATGAAGCATTAGAACGTGCAAAAGATAGGATCATTAATTTGAAGCCCTACTATAAAGAAGACCTAGGAGCTGCGGAGGAAAATCTTAATGCTGCTTATGCCCGCATTTCTTTCCACAGTGATTTATCTGGGGCAGTTGCCGAAGCTGACCTTGTGATTGAAGCGATTCCGGAAGTGGTTCAAATCAAAACGGATTTTTACACAGAGTTAGGAAAAGTCGCTCCTGAAAAAACAATTTTCGCTACAAACTCTTCTACATTATTACCAAGCCAATTTGCCGAAGCGACAGGCCGTCCAAAAAAATTCCTGGCTTTACACTTCGCTAATGAAATCTGGAAAAACAATACCGCAGAAATCATGAAACATCCTGGAACGGATAATGAAGTGTTCGAGGAAGTGATTGAATTTGCAAAAGCGATTGGAATGGTTCCTCTGCCTTTACATAAAGAGCAGCCAGGCTATATATTGAATTCCTTATTGGTTCCTCTTTTGGATGCTGCCCAAATGCTCTTATTAAAAGGAGTGGCTGATACGGAAACCATCGATAAAACATGGATGGTCGCAACAGGAGCACCCCTTGGACCTTTCGCCATTTTAGATGTGGTAGGAATCAATACCGCTTATAATATTTCACTTGCAAAAGCGAAAGCGACAGGTGATCCAGAAGTTGAAAAGCTGGCTAACTTATTGAAAACAGAGTATATCGATAAAGGGAAAATCGGAAGAGAAGCAGGAGAAGGCTTCTATAAATATCCCAACCCCAATTTCGCAAAACCAGACTTTTTAAGAGGCTGATTGAGAAGGTGCCTTGAAGGTCCCTTGTGTTTCTTTACTATTTCGCACTTTATATCCCTTCAATAACATCATTAAAAAAAGACCATGAAATCGTGAAAAGTAATTTCCACGATTTCATGATCTTATTCATAATGGGCATGTTACAGTGTTATCCCCTATATCTCAAAGTTAATCCTTTTAAGAAATTCCTGGCGTATCGATCTCCACACTCTTTATAATTCCTATGACCCACTTTTCTTAATATAGCGCTTAATTCCCCTTTGGTTATCATGACTCCTGCTTCTTCCAAAATATCAATCATATCCTCACTGGTTAATGATAATGCTATTTTCAGTTTCTTCAGAAGGATATTATTCACACTTTCCTTATGCTTTACAGCCGGTGCCGGACTTTGAGGCTGACCAGGTTTTGGCTCTTGTCTCCCTCTTTTAAAAATGATCAATCCATTTAAAAAGGACTCTAACATCATGTTATTGCAGTTTACCCCATCATCAGCTTCATCCATATCATCATATTCTTCATATTCATCATAATAATCATCTTTTGGTTTTGTGAGCATCTGCATGACTTCTTCCATTGTCACTTCGATCTCCCCGAGTTTAAATATCTCAACCATATCTTTATTTTTAATATCCAGCGCATATCTTAATCGAATTAATATATCATGATTATGCATCCAAAACCCTCCTATGTATTTCTCGATTTTCACAGTACTTTCATTATTTCACAAATGGTTGGAAATAAACGCAGATTAAAATCCGAGAACCTTTTACAGATTCCCGGATCACTCTGCTTATTCTTTAATCAGCTTCAATGAGGTTACTACTTCCACATGGCTCGTCTGCGGGAACATGTCCACGGGCTGCATGGCCTCCACGCGATATGAAGAGCCCAGTTCTTGTAAGTCCTTCGCCAATGTGGACGGGTTGCATGATACGTACACTATGGTTTTCGGTTTAACTTTCAAGATTGTCTGCAGTAAAGATTGGTCACAGCCGGATCTTGGCGGGTCGACGACCAGTACGTCCGGTTTCCAGCCTTCTTTGGTCCAGCGTGGAAGGATATTCTCGGCTTTGCCTGTTTCATAGTATACATTGTTGCGTTTATGTTTTTTTGCATTTTTCTTGGCGTCCTCAATGGATTCTTTGATGACGTCCATCCCTCTGACTTCCTTGGCATTTTCAGATAGCCATAGCCCAATGGTTCCAACACCGCAATAAGCGTCAACCACTTTTTCCGTGCCGGTTAAGGCTGCTGCTTTTTTCACTTCATCATATAAGCGAACAGTTTGAACCGGGTTAAGCTGGAAGAATGTACGGGCTGATAGTTCGTATGATAGGTCACCCAATGTTTCGTTGATGACTTTTTCGCCTGCCAGGTGAATCGTTTTTTCGCCAAAGATCAGTGATGTGTCCCGGTTGTTGATGTTTTGTACGACCGATTTCACTTCTGGCAATTGGTCACGAATTTGTTTTAGCAACTGATCTTTTTGTGGAATTTCCTCCGCTCCCGTCACAAGGACAACCTGCACTTCACCTGTTTCAAATCCTACCCGTGTAATGACCGTACGGATAACACCTTTTCTTTTTCTTTCGTTATAGATCGAGATGTTCAGGTTCTTTAGTATCTTTTTCACTGTACGTGTCACCTTATTCGTTGCCTTATGCTGTACAAGGCAATTCGGGATATCGATCAGTGTATGGGAATTCATCCCGTAAAGGCCAGCAATCAACTTGCCATCTTTTTGGCCGACTTGGTACTGACTTTTATTGCGATAATTCCAAGGATCTTCCATCCCGATCGTTTCTTTTATATTTAATGAAGAAACTGGGAATTTCGAATGACGTTCCATCGCTTGAATGACGATATCTCGTTTTTCAATAAGCTGCTGGTCATAGCTCAAATGCTGCAACTGACAACCGCCGCATTCTGCGTAAACCGGACATGGCGCTGCAATGCGATGCGGTGATTCTTTACGGATGGTTTTTATTTTCGCCTCGGTGAAGTTTGGCTGAACCTTTGTAACCAAAGCTACAATTTCTTCACCAGGTAATGCTCCTGGGACGAAGACGACTTTCTTTTTGAAATAACCGACTCCCTCTCCGTTAATCCCCAGCCGTTTAATCGTAAGCGGAAGGGTTTGATTCACTTCTAGTTTTGTATCTTGAATGTTTGTCATTTCTTTTCACTCCGTTTTTCAATGCTTCTCCACAAATAGAGGGAAGCGTAGCTTAGATATGGAGCCCATTTTACACTATAGGACTCCATTTCTTCTTGGGTTGGCTTTTGCGGTAAGCCATATAATATTTTCAAGGCATTTTGAATGCCAATGTCGGCTTTAGGAAATAGGTTCGGCCGGCCAAGTCCAAAAAGCAGGAAGTTTTCAGCCGTCCATCTACCGATACCGCGTATTTTTATTAGTGTATCCATAACCTCTTGATCGGATAGCTTTTCCATTATATCAAGGTCGAGATGGCCCTGAATGATCTGCTCGGAAAGTCCGATGACGTATTCCGCTTTCCGGCCACTGAATTGAATGGCTCTTAATTGCTCGATTTGAAGTTGGGCGGTTGTTTCCGGTGTCGGATAAAACCAGGCGCCCTCCATCTGGAAGCCGAAAGTTTTAACGAATCGTTCCGTGAGCGTATGGGCAAAAGATAAGTTCAATTGCTGATGTATGATGCATTTGACGAGGCAACTGTAGTAATCGAAGTCCAAGACTATGGCAGTACCGCGGTGCTCTTCGAATATTTCCCGCAAATCGGATTCCCGGAAGTGCCGGGAAACGCCTTCTAATGGCTGATGCCAATGAAAAACCTTTTTTAACCGTTCGATTGCTTTTGACTTGTACACCTCTGATTGACCTTTGATGATAAAAGATGGTTCATCGATATTTCCTATTGCCTGAACCTGCAAAACGATTGGTTCTTTTTCTATATATAGCGGAACTTTTACCGTCCTGTTAGTAAAATCAACTACCTGAAGTGGGTCTAACGATAATCGTTCGAGAACAAGATCGAAATTATAGGGTCCTTGAACCTGTAATTTTTCTGTCCACACAAGCGATCCATCCTTTAGCAGTTTTCCACGTATTATAGCATGTTTCCTGAAATATTACTTGAGATTGAGAAGAATGGATAAAAGCGGGACCTGAAATATCACGACAGGACCCGCTTCTCATTTTAATAAAGCATTCGGTTCGGCAACTGTTTCTCAATCATTACTTCATCAAGGCTACCAAAAGTGTACCCCTGTTTTTCAAGATCCGTCAGAATCGAGTCCAATGCTTCCGCATTATCCTTCGATACGGTATGCAATAATAAAATCGCGCCGGGATGAATCTGCTTAAGCACTTCATCATGTGCAAAAGCGGCACCCTTTTGTTGATCTACAATCCAGTCCCTATATGCCAGTGACCAAAAGATGTGGTAATACCCTTCTTTTTTTGCGATCCTCATTGTTCTCTCATTAAATACGCCACGAGGCGGCCTTAAATAGTTCATTCCCTTTTGCCCCGTTAATTTTTCCGTTGCTTCTTTTACCCGCTCAAGCTCGGTGCGAATCACATCGTCCGTCACGCTGGTCATATCCGGATGGTTCCATGAATGGTTTCCTACGATATGTCCCTCATTGGCCATACGGACAACAAGCTCAGGTGCCGTTTTTAAGTAATGACCCGTGACAAAAAAAGCACCAGGTGCACCATGTTTCTTCAGAACATCTAAAATCTGGGACGTATAGCCATTTTCATAACCGTTATCAAAGGTTAAATAAACGACTTTTTTCTTTGTATCCCCCTTATAAATCGCTTCATATTCAGGCAGCATTTCATTGAATTTTTTTCCGGCATCGGCAGGTGTCCCATTTTTTCCTTTATTGAAACCCCAGTTATAGGATTCTGCAAAAGCTGGACTGGCCAAAGAGCATATCAAGCATATAAAAGCGGATAAAATCACCATTTTTTTCATTGGAATATCCCCCATGTCTTTTTTCTTATTGTTTGGAACATGGAGATTTATATGCATGATATTGTGAAGGTCGAATCCCTTCCGTAAAACCAATCCCACGCAAAAAAAAGGCCCTTCCTCCGAAAAGGATAGGCCTCCATGTTTTTTTATCCTTTAAATAACGCTTGTGCCGCCTTCCAAATAATGGCGATAGCGAAAATGAGAACGATTACAATTCCGACTACGTCAAGGAATGTTTCAAGACCGGAGAAAATCGTGTTTGCCACAGGAAGTTGGATGAAAGCAAAACCGGTTATCATGGCGAAAAAGAATAAGATGTAGTTATTCTGCATGAAAATCCCTCCTTTCTCTTCTAATGTATGTGCGACCATTCAAAAAGATTGTACTTTTCTGAGGTAATTTTCGCCTTTTTTTTCATATACATGTACCAAGGGGGGAATGTAATGCTGGAATGGGTTATCACTCTAGGCTTTGTTGGTTGTCTTGGTTTAAGTGGTGGAGTGTTTGTTCATTTTGTGAAAAGCGGATTGAATTTGGAGGATTCATCAAGGATCGATCCACTGCCGGAAATCAAAGAGTAAGATATGCAAAAGACGCTCAACCTTTTGGTGAGCGTCTTTTGCAAAACATTTATTTAAATACCGGTTCTTTGAATTGTGCCAATTTTTCCAATGAAGATTGCTGAACGTCTTTATGCAGGCTGTTTCCATGTGAATCCATGGTAACTACTGCAGTGAATCCTTCAACATTCAGATGCCACATTGCTTCTGGAATACCAAATTCAGTGAAGTTCACACCTTCGACGGATTTGATGCAGTCTGCATAATATTGAGCAGCCCCGCCGATTGCATTTAGATAAACGCCGCCGTGTTCACTTAATGCTTCTAGTGTTTTTGGTCCCATTCCGCCTTTACCGATAACTGCACGGATGCCGAATCGCTTCATGATATCGCCTTGGTATGGTTCTTCACGAATACTTGTTGTTGGTCCGGCGGCCTTCACATGCCATTTGCCCTCTTCATCCTTCAGCATAACTGGTCCACAGTGATAGATGATTTGTCCATCCAGGTCGATTGGTGCAGGATTTTCAGATAAGTGCTTGTGGATGGCGTCACGGCCTGTATACATTCTGCCGTTAATATGAACTACGTCACCCACTTTTAATTCACGGATTTGTTCTTCCGTGATTGGTGCTTGCAGGGTGATTTCACGGGAAGCTTCAACGTCCGATTCTGCAGCGGCTGCCACTTCATCCTTCGCTGCTTTTTCTGCTTCCAGAGCAAAGTCGATTTTCTCGCCTTCTTGATACAACCACTCATTGATTTCGCCTGTTTCAGGATTGACTTTCACTCCTAAACGGCGGAACGCCCAGCAGTTGTAAGCAACGGATACGAAAAAGCTTGCCGGAATACGGTGCATGACCCCGATTTTACATCCAAGCAGTGTAGTTTCGCCGCCAAAGCCCATCGTGCCGATGCCCAATTCATTAGCAGTCTTCATGATGTAATCTTCAAGTTGACGAAGATCTTCATTCGGATTCACATCTTCATTACTGCGGAAAAGTTGAGCCTTAGCCAGATCATATCCGGATGAACGGTCCCCTCCGATACCCACGCCGATGAAGCCGGCACTGCAGCCTTGTCCTTGTGCTTGGTAGACAGAGTGAAGGATACATTTACGGATTCCGTCCAAATCACGGCCCGCTTTTCCCAATCCTTCAAGTTCCATAGGCAGACTGTATTGGATGTTCTTATTTTCACAGCCGCCACCTTTTAAGATGAGACGAACATCAATATAGTCTTTTTCCCACTGATCGAATTTAATGACAGGAAGACCTTCCCCAAGGTTATCCCCGCTATTTTCACCCGATAAAGAATCAACTGCGTTCGGACGAAGTTTTCCGCCTTTTGTCGCTAAGATGATTGCATTTCGAATTGCTTTTTTTATTTCAAGTTGGTTCACGCCAACCGGAGTTTTTATTTTGAAAGTCGGCAGACCAGTATCCTGGCAAATCGGTGATACATTGTCGTCAGCCATTGTAATATTATTCGTGATGGTGGTCAGGCTCAATGCAGAACGAGTACCTGCATTTTCACGTTGTTTTGCACTTTTGACCGCACGACGAACATCCTTTGGAAGATTCGTTGAAGTTTCAACGATAAGACTGTACATACTTTCTTGGAATTTTTGAATATCCAAATTTCTCTTCCCCCTCTTATTTCCCCTAGATTAGATTTAATCATTTCCCTGCTTCTCTATAAATAGTGAATGATTCAACACCCGTTTTATTATACATCTAACATAATCTTTCGAAAACAAGTAATTATTTTTCTTAATGAACAGCAATTTGGAGAGAAATGAGTAAAGCGCCAGAAATAGCCCATGTGTTAAATTCCATCACCAAACATTTCCATCAAAAAAGGATGACGAAGTTTCTCGTCATCCCTTCATGAATATTACCATTGAAAAAATCATACTATCGAAACAGATATTAGTCTTCGCGGGTTTTGAATTGTTCCACTTTGCCTTCCAAATCATCTATCATGCCGATTAAACGGTCTATATCTTCCAACTCCGTATTTTCCGGTTCGATATGATCAAGAACTTCCATGAACATCGTGAGGCGTTCTTTTAAATATGTTAATTGTTCGTTTTTACCTGTAATGGATTTTCCCATGAGGCACTCTCCTTCCGTTCTTCTATCATCGTAACGAAATCTGCTTGAAAGTGCAATGGCAAGCTATAAATGCAGCTCTCCGCCATTTGACAATTTTTGTCCCCATTGTTCATAATGGGTTAGTGCATTATTACGTAAGGAGTTTTAAATATGTCAATAATCAAGCAAGATCTTTTAACACCAATTACACCCAAGTATGATCCTTGGGAAGCATATATGGACGTTGAACAATATGGAAAACTCAGCCTTACCAATGTGGAGTTCACCACCACCACCCTTTGCAATATGCGATGTGAGCATTGTGCCGTCGGTTACACACTCCAACCCAAGGACCCGGATGCACTGCCTCTGGAATTACTGATCCAGCGCCTTGATGAGATCCCTTTGCTTCGTTCGCTCAGCATTACTGGCGGGGAACCGATGCTTTCAAGAAAACAAGTGAAGAATTATGTTTTGCCTCTATTGAAATATGCCCGTAGTCGCGGGGTCCGGACACAAATCAATTCCAATTTGACCCTTGACTTGGAACGGTATGAAGAAATCATTCCTTATTTGGATGTTCTCCACATTTCCCATAATTGGGGAACGATCGATGAATTCATTGATATCGGATTTGCCATGATGGACCGAAAACCATCCCGGGAACAGCGAAAGAAATTATTTGATAAAATGATCGAAAATTCCCGTGCCCTGACAAAGGCTGGTGTACTGGTATCTGCGGAAACGATGCTTAATAAACGGACATTGCCTCATCTTGAGCATATTCACAGGCAGATCGTCGATGAAATGGGATGTCAAAGGCATGAAATTCATCCGATGTATCCAAGCGATTTCGCTTCGGCACTTGAAACTTTACCACTGGACAAAATGCGTGAAGCGATTCATCATTTGCTTGATATCCGTGATGAAAATGTTTGGATGCTTTTCGGAACCCTGCCATTTTATCCTTGCAATAACAGTATAGAGGATATTAAGCTGCTTCAACGCCTTTATGGTTCACATAAAGTGACTGTGCGTAATGATCCTGATGGACGATCACGGTTGAACATCAATATTTTCACCGGGGAAGTGATCGTTACCGATTTTGGGGACGCGCCTACTTTAGGGAATATCAAAGATCAGCCCTTGACCGAATCCTATGAAACATGGATGAATTCGAAACTGGCCGATGAATTGAATTGCCACTGCCCGGCAGTCAAATGTCTAGGCCCGAATGTACTCGTCAAAAATGCATACTACCCGAAAGAGGACTTCAGGATCAGGAAGTCAACCATATGAAGAAAAACTCGCCAATCCGGCGAGTTTTTCAATTTACCTGGGTTGCTGTGAGACTGTAAAACTGAAGGAAACATGGTCCTGAACCGGTATCCATGCACCGATGCCTTGGGAAGTGATGTTCTTTATCGTAATGGTTCTTTTATTTCCTTTTAGGTTCAAATACACTTCCCCATATGTGACCTTGCCTTTTTCATTTACGGCGGAAGCATAGCTGGATAAGTAACCAATCCTATTTGAAGCAACATTGTATACTTCATCTTTTTTCGTGCCAGCTCCGATGATCGTTTCAAAAGCCAATGGCAAATTCGTTTTCTCAGTGGCTTTTAACAGCATCATTTTTTGAACATCCTCTGTCTTAGGGATTTTCGCTGTCAGGCCGCCACTCACTGCCTTCTGACTTTCCTGGACATAGCGGATCTTGTATGGAACTTCACCGCCGCGATTATCATAGTAATTCGTATTGATTTTTTGGTATTCCCAGTTTGGTGCCGTTTCCGAAGACTCATAATTCAATGCCCAATGGCCAAGGTAAATGGTCGCCCTGTAACCAAAAGCAAGCGGGGCCTTTGCAACTGCCGATTCATTCAACATATGGATGAGTTCTGGATTTTCAATCTTGATATCCGACGAATCGATCAATTGTTTGGCAAACTTACTCGGCTGCAGCATCGGAAGATCCTGGGTCGGGTTCGGATACGTATTCTCCTTTGCAATATTCAATACGGAAGGAGGGATATTCACCTTATTCGGACTTGCTTTGTCTACCGGTATATCTGCTGCAAAACTTACATTCGCCTGTATGAAGGCAATTAGGGCAATCATCGTAATAAGAATAGTTCTTCTCATGCTGTCGCACTCCTTTTGAGGGGTTCAATCATTTGATTATAGATTTTGTTTTTAGCCAACATTCTATACATTTCATTCAGATTTCAACTTTGTAATGAGTTTGTAAAGTTCAGAATATTTACTTTTCTCTTCAAATCGGTTATACTTATTTTACATTATAAAAAGGAGGCGAAATCGTTCATACCTATTAAACCTTCAGGAGGTATGCTTATCGAACAATCCATGACACCCTTTTAAAGGATGACAGAAAACGAATTCGCCAATACTTAAATCTGATGTAAAAGGATGGTGTGACACTCTAGAATATTTTCTCAACTTTTACAAAAGCATGATGAAAAATTTTGGAATAACTTATGAATGGTAATTTACTAATATAGAAATGACTCTGCTAAATCTAACCTGAGCAGAGTCATTTTTATTTTTATAAAAAGAAAGACCTCCCGCATCGGAAGGCCTGCATTCTTATAATAAGTAAAATCCAATTCCCATAATGAAGTAAGCGGCCAATAAGGTAAGCCCTTCAAACCAGTTCGTTTCCCCGTCATTGGAAATCATGATCATCAGAAAGACTGCTGTAACCATTGAGATCAGTTCTGGCATTGTGAAGACAAGCGGCATATGCGTTGGATACATTAATGAAATAAGTACGAGGACAGGAGCTACGAACATCGCTACTTGAAGCGTGGAACCGACGGCTATCTCCACTGCGACATCCATTTTGTTTTTATAGGCCATTATGACGGCGGACGCATGCTCTGCCGCGTTACCCACGATTGCAACGATAATGACACCGATGAATAACTCCGACCATCCGAAGGTTTCCCCCACTTCGCTGAACGTATGGACAAGTTTTTCCGATACGTATGCAACGGCCAATGTAGCGGCAGCAAGTATTATAATTGCCTTTTTCCTGCTCCACTCCGGTACTTCCTCCTCATGTTCCTCGGTTTTCTCCGTATGCTGATATACACCGCGGTGAGTCACCAATTTAAAGAATAATGCAGCAAGATATAATAAGATCAATATAATGGAAATTCCTACACTTAACGACATCGTGCTTGATTCATTCATGTCTTGTGTGAATACTTCCGGTATGACAAAGGCTACAATAACCGCAAAAATCAATAGACCGGCATTATGCCTCGCATCGAATACATTAAACTTCTGCCGTTTGTATTTAGTCCCTCCGACAAAGAATGAAAGTCCCGCCACCAACAATAAGTTTCCTAATACGGAACCAGTCAAAGAAGCCAACACGACCCCCACAAGCCCGGCCTTTAATGAAAAGATGGATATGATCAATTCCACTGCATTCCCAAAGGTTGCATTCAAAAGACCGCCAATCCTTGGTCCCATGACGATCGCTAAGCTTTCAGTAGCCCGGCCCATGAAGCCTGCAAGCGCGACGATGGTTAAGCAATAAACGATGAACATGATCACACTCGGCCAATGCAAAAATGACCCGATGACTGATATAGGGACGCCCAGCAGGACAAGCCCAAAAAATATTTTATTCACGATACTTCTCCTCACAATCCTATAGTTCTTTTTATGTAACAAAAACTATCATATAAAATCTTCGGGCGAAGACAAAGGAAAATTTTATCACCTTCTCTCTTCTTGTCAATATTTACCCAAATTTCTATTGCTTAATCCTCTTCCTAAGATGTAACATCAAGAAGGTATACATTTCTTAGGAGACTTGATTTTATGAATAATAAATTGCTTTTTAGCGTTTTAATCTTAATTGTCGGCATATCGGGGTTTTCTCAAGGGATGCTTCTGCCGATCATTGCCATCATTTTTGAAAATGACGGACTTAGCTCATCCCTGAACGGGTTTCATGCAGCCTCGCTTTATATTGGAATTCTGTTGATTTCTCCTTTTATGGAAGCACCGCTCCGTAAATACGGCTATAAGCCATTGATCATATTTGGCGGGATAACGGTCATTCTATCGCTAGCCTTATTTCCTGTTTGGAAATCATTCTGGTTCTGGTTTGTCCTCCGTTTCTTCATTGGAATCGGCGATCATACACTTCACTTTGCTACCCAGACCTGGATCACTGCCATTTCACCTAAAACGAAGCGCGGAAGGAATCTCGCCATTTATGGACTTTTCTTCAGTCTTGGCTTCATGGTAGGCCCGCTGATGACGAAGCTTCTCGAGATTAATCAGTCTTTGCCTTTCATCATCACATCAATACTTAGCCTTCTGGCTTGGTCTGCTGTTTTCCTTATTAGAAACGAACTTCCTGAACAGGATGATTCCGAAAGCACCTCATTCCTGGGCACTCTCAAAAGGTTTACGAAAGTGAG
Organism: Bacillus sp. 220_BSPC; assembly: GCF_001054655.1. Lineage (NCBI taxonomy): Bacteria > Bacillati > Bacillota > Bacilli > Caryophanales > Bacillaceae > Bacillus > Bacillus sp. 220_BSPC. Next base: position 79,565 of record NZ_JVPL01000189.1, on the reverse strand, counting down.
CCGCATAGCTTGGGTCGCATTTTTGCTTCCGTTCACATTCGGCGTGCTTGAGGCATCATTGAATAGCAATTTTCCTGTATTCGCCCTGCGTTCCGGAATCGATTTAACCGCAGTTTCCATCATCATTCCGGCATTTTCCGCGGGGACCCTGCTTACCCAGATTCCCTTGGGGATGATAAGTGACCGTTTTGGACGGCGAAAGACCTTGCTGACGATCCTTTTTTCAGGATTTGCCATATTCACGCTTGCAGGGATTTATTCCTATTCAGTGCTTGGTCTATTCATCTGCTTTATGTTTGGCGGAATGATGGTTGGTTCCACTTTCTCGCTGGGAATCAGTTATATGGCAGATCTTTTGCCTCGAAACCTATTACCTGCAGGAAATTTATTATGCAGTATTTTCTTTAGTCTCGGCAGCATCGGCGGTCCATTTTTTGGCGGCCTGGTCATTGAACATATCCAAGGCGGGAATTTTTTCTACATGATCAGCATCATGCTTTTCCTTGTCTTCATTTCATTGGCCTTGTTTAAGGAGAAAATGCCTGCTTCAGTTATGTAATATAGTTTATTATCTGGACTACTTCTTTTATTATTCAATTTGACCGGTATTTATCAAGAGTGCCTGTATATTGGAGATTCGATACTTTATATTTTTTACTAGATTAGAATCATTCTTCTTTATTTCTGAATAGGATATGTGGTAATATAATATTAACAAAAGGGACATCACCTTAATAAACCTTTGAAAACATTGCTGTCATCGCAATTACGATGGCAGCTTTCATATTTTATCCAGAGAAATGACGTTGATTATCTTTCTCAATTAGGTATAAAGCAAATGATAATCTATATCATTTACACAAAATAGAGAAGAATGTGGGAGGGAATCTTATGACTACAGATACTAAACATTTAACCCAACCGGCTACATGCAAAACCACTTGGTTGGAAAAAGCAAAACCTCATTTAGAACTTATTGCTGCATTATTCAGCGGTTTATTAATAGTTTTGGGCTGGGCCCTTTCAAAGAACGGAATGGAGTCCGCTTCCATCGTCATTTACTTAGCCTCTTTCTTGATTGGCGGATATGCCAAGGCAAAAGAAGGCATAGAAGATACGATTGCCGACCGGGAATTGAATGTTGAGATGCTGATGATTTTTGCGGCCATCGGTTCTGCTGTCATCGGATACTGGACGGAAGGTGCCATTTTGATTTTCATCTTCGCTTTAAGCGGCGCCCTTGAGACATACACGATGAATAAAAGCCATAAAGAAATTTCGGCACTTATGGACTTGCAGCCTGAAGAAGCGCTGCGCATCACTAACGGATATGAAGAAACCGTGTCCGTTTCCCAGTTGCATGTCGGGGATCTGATTTTAGTGAAACCGGGTGAGAGAGTTCCTTCAGATGGAAAAATCACGGACGGACGTACCAATATCGATGAAGCCGCCATTACTGGCGAATCCATACCAGTCAGTAAATCATTGGATGATGAAGTTTTCGCTGGAACGGTTAATCTCCGTGGTACGATTACCGTGGAAATCACCAAACCGGCAAGTGAAACACTATTTCAAAAAATAATCACTCTCGTTCAATCCGCACAAAGTGAAAAGTCCCCTTCCCAGTTGTTCATTGAACGGTTTGAAGGGACTTATGTAAAAGTGGTATTGACGGTTGTCGGTTTGATGATGTTCGTACCCCATTTTCTATTGGAGTGGAGCTGGACCGAAACATTCTACAGGGCGATGATCCTGCTCGTTGTCGCCTCTCCTTGCGCCCTTGTGGCCTCTATTATGCCAGCTACACTTTCAGCCATTTCAAATGGTGCTCGTCATGGCATTTTGTTTAAAGGCGGCATCCATCTTGAGAATCTAGGTAATCTGCAGGCAATTGCTTTGGATAAAACCGGTACATTGACAAAAGGAAAACCAGAGGTAACGGATGTCATTATCCGCAAAGATTTAAGCGAAGAAGATTTCTTATTTCACATTGCATCTGTTGAAAATTATTCGAACCACCCTTTGGCAACTTCGATTGTTCGTTATGCCAAAACGAAATTGCAAAGAGACATCATTAAACCGGATAACATGGAAGATATCTCAGGTAATGGGGTTCAAGCATACATCAATGGCGTGCTTTGGCAAGTCGGAAAAGCTGATTTCGTCGGTCGCAGTGAAGCAGAACGATTCCAAAATGGCATTGCGCTGACATTGGCTGAACAAGGTAAGACAATCGTGTATGCTAAAGATGATCGCGGAATTGCCGGTATACTCACTTTGAAAGATGTCGTGCGTGATGAAACCGTTACAGCCATCGAGGCTTTGAGGAATGAGGGCATCCATACCGTCATGCTGACAGGCGATGGTGAAAAAACGGCTAAAGCTATTGCCTCGGAGAGCCATATTGATGCATATATTGCCGAATGCCTGCCAGAAACGAAAGTGACTGAAGTGAAAAAGCTTAAAGAACATTTTGGCACTGTAGCGATGGTTGGGGATGGCATCAATGATGCACCTGCTCTGGCAACAGCATCTGTTGGTATTGCAATGGGTGAAGGAACGGATGTTGCCTTGGAAACAGCGGATGTCGTTCTGATGAAGAATGACCTGCCACGCATCGCGGAAGCAGTCAAATTATCCAAGAAGATGAATCGGATCATCAAACAAAACGTCATCTTTTCCATTTCGGTCATCATGATCCTGATAGCATCCAATTTCCTTCAATTCCTGGACCTCCCATATGGCGTCATTGGCCATGAAGGAAGCACAATCCTCGTTATACTGAACAGCTTAAGACTTTTGAGAAACTAAACCATGAAAAAGGAGCCATCCAAGGCTCCCTTTTTTTATGTCATTTAGTGATATCCGTTCTTACCGTTTGCAGAACCTGATGTTTTATGGTTCGAACCTTTATTTTTTCCTTTTTGCTTTGTGCCGCCATCCTTTTTACTCATGAAAGAACTCCTCCTCTTTAATAGTTGTCATTGAATAGTATCCGCAGCATGATAGTCCGCTATTACGGGAACTCCAGGAAGCTCATGCACATTCTGGCTTTTTCCTTTCACTAATGAGCGCATTTATTTCCCCGCCCAGTATGATGATGAGCCCCGATAAATAAAACCAGACCATTAATACGATTATCCCTCCAAGACTTCCATATGTTGCGGAATAATTAGCGAAGTTCTCCACATAAAATGAAAACAAAAAAGAAGCGAGGCTCCATCCTGCCGTTGCAAAGATTGCACCAGGCAGTACGGTTATGCACTTTAGCTTAATGTTGGGCGCAATCCAATAAAGGATGGTGAACACAATTAAAAATACAAGCGTACTGACCACCCAGCGAAGTTGGTTCCAAATCGTAAGAAACTCATCGGATTGTCCAATTTCGGCAAATAAGAACACTCCGATCTGTTTTCCGAATACCGGCAGCAATAAAACGACAATAAAAACAAAAATCATCGCTAAAGTGAGAAGAATCGACATTCCCCGGGAAATAAAGAAAGTTCGACTTTCTTTTACACCATATGCATGGTTAAATGCTTTAATGATTGCATTCATCCCATTCGATGCCGACCATATCGTTCCGATGACACCAAACGACAATAAAGTCCCATTCGCTTCCATCACTTCCGATAGGTTAGCTTCAATGATTTTCATCGAATCGTCAGGTGCATATGTACGGACGGTATTTAATATATCTTCTTGTGAAAATGGCAGATAGGCCAATAAAGTGAATAAAAAAATAAGTAACGGAAACAGGGAAAGCAAGAAGAAATAAGACAGCTGTGCGGCAAGCCCCGACACATCATCGACCTGTAACCGTTTTACCAAAGTCTTGAAGAATGAGCCTTTCAGCCATTCTTTTTTATTGGCCATACCTCCACCCCATTTTCTAATTTAAGGAAATTCGTTCGTGGTCTCTAGAAGACGGCTCTTCTTCCTCTGCAGTAAAAACTTCCTTCGTCTCCATCACCACTTGGGCAACTTGAGATGGAATATCTTTCATTTCCTCAACCTTTTGGGAAATGAAGGATACATCTTCGGAAATTTTTTCAACAGTGGAACGGACCTTGGATGATGTTTCACGTACTTGTGTAAGCACCCCATTGGGATTCTTCACGAATTCCTTCATATTACTCATGCAGCTTTTGCTGTTTTCCAATACAGAATAACGCGTTTGCTTGTCAAAAAGGCTTATTGCCGCCCCAGCTAACGCCCCAATAAAGACCGCTTGCATAAATTTACTTTTCTTGGCACACTTATATTCTTCTCGAATGTTGCTCATATATTCTCCTCCTCGTCATATATTAGTTGATGGATAATGGTAGCTCTCTCCATTATACAATGTTTAAAAAAGTTTTTTCCTATCTTTTCCCAAACTCTCTCACTTTAAAACGCGAAGATCACCAAGATTATCGGGGGTCAAGCTTCATATCCCACCCGAATACTCATTGACTTCCAGCGGTAATCATGCAAAGATGAAAATAATTTAGGAACGTATGAAAGGATGAAGGAAATGGATTTAACGCAAAACACAGCCGAAAGTGTCGAGTTTATGATCGAGGCAATCAAGGATAAATTAAAAGTGATGAACTTCGGTGCAATCAAATCAACTCATTTTGATATCGAAATGTACGAAGAACTGCACGATATTTATACAATGGTGATGAAAAAAACGAATTTCAGTGTCCGTGAAATGGAAGCAATCGCTGAAGAACTTGGAAGACTGCGTAATAAGTAACATTCAAATCCTCCCATACCGGTGAGGATTTTTTTCATTTTCAAAAAAATTCTGCTACATTTGATATAGAAATTGAAAACGGACAGGAGTTGTAAGCATGGTAGAAAGAAGAACGCCCATCAGCATCGCAGAAGCAGTGGAAAAAGTGATGAAGCATAAATTAACAGGACATGTGGAACTGATTCCCCTAGAGGACAGCCAAGACCGTTTTTTGGCTCAGGATATTATAGCTACAAATGATATTCCGCATTTTAACCGCTCCCCATATGATGGATTCGCCCTCAGGTCCAAGGATACTTCTGAAGGTTCCATAAATAACCCCCTCGAGTTCGAAGTGGTGGAAGAGTTGGCTGCGGGTATGGTATCGGCTATTCCCGTTCAAAAAAATCAAGTGGCAAGAATCATGACTGGAGCCCAGATGCCAGCTGAGTGTGATGCCGTAATCATGCTTGAACTTACGAAGGAATTCGAAAAGGACGGAAAGAAGTACATATCATTTAAACGCTCACTTAAGGAAGGCGAAAACGTTTCTTTTCAAGGCGAGGATGCTAAGAAAGGCGATGTTCTTGTAAAAAAAGGAACAGCGATCAATCCAGGGATCATCGGCTTGCTGGCAACATTCGGTTATGCGGAAGTGCCAGTTGCCAGGAAGCCTGTCGTCGGATTATTCGCTACGGGATCGGAACTGCTTGATGTTCATGAACCGTTGCAGCCTGGGAAAATCCGAAACAGCAACTCACATGCCATCTCCGCCCAAATTCGGAGGGCCGGGGGGGAAGTCCGTTTTTACGGAAAGCTTAAGGACGAATTCGAATTAAGCTACGAGGCCATTTCGACTGCCTTGGAGGAAGTGGATCTGCTCATTACAACAGGAGGAGTTTCTGTCGGTGATTTTGACCTTCTCCCGGATATTTATCAAAAGATTGGCGCCGATGTCTTATTCAACAAAGTGGCCATGCGCCCCGGCAGCGTTACGACTGTAGCGGTATATAATGACAAATTTTTATTCGGTTTATCCGGCAATCCATCCGCCAGTTATGTTGGCTTTGAACTATTTGCAAGACCGATCATCCGCACGATGCTGTTCACGGAATATCCGCATTTAAGAAAAGAGACGGCCCAATTGGCAGAGGACTTCTTAAAACCCAATCCATTCTCACGTCTGCTTCGCACCCGATTATTTTACGAATCCGGCCAGTTGAAGGTAATTCCAAGCGGTGTGGATAAATCCAATATTACAACAAGCTTGGCAGGTGCCAATTCCCTGACCGTCTTACCTGGGGGGACACGTGGTTTCCAAACGGGAGACTTCGTGGACATCCTGCTCCTCGATGACCAGGAAGGTTCCAAATGGCCTTGGTGAAGCCCTTTATTTTTCAGGTGGTTGGCTACCAAAATAGAGGAAAAACGACCTTCATAACGAATTTAATCAAAAAGCTTCGCGAAGCAAAATTAGAGACAGCCGTTTTAAAACATCATGGACATGGCGGAAAACCAGATGTTACAGGCACGAAGGATTCCAATAAACACTTTCTTGCTGGGGCGGCCGCTTCACTTGTTGAAGGAGATGGAACAATCGAGCTGCTCGGCAATTTCAGGGGGAGCGCCCCTATCACTGAGCTGATTCAATTACTGTGTCTATTTCTCCCTGATGTGATTTTAATTGAAGGGTATAAGCAAGAGGATTTTCCCAAGGTCATTTTAATCAAGGAAGAAAGTGACCTCCCGTTATTGGAACGGCTTACCAATGTCAAGGCAGCGGTGGCTTGGCCCGAATGTCTTGAACGAACCAGGAATCATGCTTCAGTACCTGTCTTCCCTTTGGATTCGGATCAATTCATTACATGGTTTTTAGAACAAATATGAAGGAGTGGGACAATGTTCATTCAATTCCCCATAGAAAAACGCCGCAAAATGATCGAAAGCATCCAAGAATATGTGTATCAGGAACATGGGAAGGCAATCGGTGAAATTGCTGCTGAAAATCACTTGCAGTTCATTTTCGAAAATATCGCTCCCTTTATTTACAATGAAGGGATCAAAGATGCTAAAAAAGTCATGGAGGACAGATTAGGAAATATCGAAGAGGATTTGTATTCATTGGAACGCCCCATTGATTAAAATGAAAAACAGCATCATAATCGATGCTGTTTTTTTATGTTCACTGTTCGGTTAGAATAAGCGGGCCGTTTTTCGTTATGGCAATCGTATGTTCATATTGAGCCGAGTATTTCCCATCTGCAGTGGATGCCGTCCATCCATTCGGGTTCCGGCTTGCTTTATATGTACCTACGTTTACCATTGGCTCGATGGTGAATACCATTCCTTCCTTAAGACGCGGACCTTTATTCGGCAGTCCATAATGCGGAACCTGAGGCTCTTCATGAATGACATTCCCTATCCCGTGTCCGATGAAATCACGAACGACAGAGAAGCCTTCCGCTTCGACAAATGTTTGTATGGCATGACCTATATCTCCAATCCGATTGCCTTCCACACATACTTCAATCGCCTTATATAAAGATTCCTTCGTCACATTCACTAAATGTTCGGTTTCCTTTGAAACCTTACCGACCGTATACGTCCAAGCAGAGTCAGCAAGGGCCCCATTATAATTGACGACCATATCAATCGTTACGATATCTCCGTTTTTCAAAGGGGTCTTACGAGGGAAACCATGACAGATTTCTTCATTTATGCTGGCACATGTCGCATACTCATACCCTTTGTAACCCTTTTGTTCCGGCTTCGCACCATGTTTTTTTAAGAATCCTTCAACAAATTCTTCTATTTCCCATGTTGTCACACCAGGAACAATCAACTTTGCAATCTCCCTATGACAAGCTGCCAAAATTTTACCCGATTCATGCATCGCTTGGATTTCACGTGCAGATTTTAATACGATCAATCGTGACACTTCCTTTTTTATTCGTCTCTCCTTTTATTTTACTGCAAAGATTGAAGTATATGAATCCTTTAAAATGAAAAATCCCGGCAGCTGCCGGGATTTTTCATTTTTTCAATAGATTGAGCGATTCCCGGTTAAATGCCGGAAGATCTTCAGGTGTCCTGCTGGTTACAAGCTGGTTGCCGCAAACCACAACCTCTTTGTCCAAATATGTGGCACCTGCATACTCCATATCGACTTTAATGGATGTATACCCTGTTGCGTGGCGTCCTTCAAGTGTTTTGGCCGTAATCAGCAACTGCGGACCATGACAGATCGCAAATACAGGTTTTTTATCATCCATGAACGATTTTGCGAAAGATACGAAGCGTTCGTCAGCACGCAGTTGATCAGGCGAGAACCCACCGGGGATGAATAACGCATCGAAACTTTCCGGTTTCACCGAGTCGATGCTTTCATCAATCTCGACTTCCACCTCCCCTTGTTTCCCTTTAACCGTTTTCCCTTTTACCATTTCAATCGTCGTTACCTTATGGCCGGCTTCTTCAAATGCTTTTGCCGGTTCACTATACTCCGAGTCCTCAAACATATTCGTTACTACACATGCGATTTTTTTACCCATAATCATTCATCTCCTCAATTTTTGATCGAATGAACCTACTTTGCACTTTATTTATGTTCCCTCTGACACTATAAATAAAACACATAATTAATAGTTGACCTTTTGTTTATGACTAAAATACCTCGAATCAATGTTTAGGGTACTGGCCAACACCGTGTATCGCATTGATGATTCTTTTATTGATCCATTTCCTGTTTTCTTCTGTATTCAAATTTCCAAATATTCTTTTCCGCCCTACTTCCGTGGTTACATAGTAATTAGGCAGGTTATTCAATGATAATGTGATGATGTCATTTTTACATTTCCTGCACGAACAAAATGTTTGGTATTCTATACCTGACATTAAAACCTGCACCCATGTCACAACGATTTCTTCCATCACATTTGTGTATTCTCTTTCCATATATGCTCCTTCAAAAAGAAAAACCCGTCCATTCCTGACAGGTTTTCACTCATTTATCGCTGTCCGTGGAACAATTAGGATTTCAACTCTCCGGTTTTTCGCCCTTCCTTTTTTCGTTTCATTGGAAGCAACCGGCTTGAATTCCCCATGTCCTTTAGCACTCAACATTTCGGGATCCAAATCCTTATTTTCGAGGAGAAGTTTCATAAAATTCACGGATCGCATCACACTCAGGTCCCAGTTGGATTCATACTTGGAATTTTTAATAGGAATATTATCGGTATGTCCGCTTACGATGATGTTTCTGGGTAAGTCCATGACCAGTAACTCCGAGATTCCTTTAGCAATTTTACGGTTTTCACTTCTCACCTCGGCCACACCCGATTCGAACAGCACATTTTCCCTAATTGAAATCAACATGCCTTCATCAGTAAGGTCCGTTCCCAATTTATCCGTTAAATCATTCTTTTCGATATAGGCATTTACACGCTCCTGAACTTCCGTAAGTTCTTCCTGCTCGTTTTTCCCTAGCTTCTCAAGATCTTCTGCACCTGTTCTTTGTTCTGGTGACGTCGGCTCATTGCTGGGGGAATCACTTGGAAAATCCATAAAACCCGTTCCGCTTGTAAAAACCTGGTTAAATACATTGGACAACTGCTGAAACCTTACTGCATCAACCGAACTTGAAGCGAATAAAACGATAAAAAGCGCAAGAAGCAATGTTAAGATATCGGCATAGGGAACCAGCCATGATTCATCGATATGCTCTTCATGCCTTTGTTTCTTTTTGCGCCTAGCCATCTTCTCTCACATCGCCTTCCAACCACTTTTTACGATCTCCAGCAGGCAAATATGATGTTAATTTCTGTTCAATCGTTCTCGGCGCTTCCCCTTCGATGATCGATAAAATCCCTTCAATCATCATTTCTTTGATTCTGACTTCCTGCTGCGATTTCCGTTTGAGCTTATTGGCAAAAGGATGCCATAACACATACCCCGTGTAAATCCCCATCAAGGTCGCGACGAACGCTGCAGATATGGCATGTCCCAATGCCTCCGTGTCAGCCATATTACCCAATGCAGCAATCAGCCCGATTACCGCACCCAATACGCCAAGCGTCGGAGCGTATGTACCGGCTTGACTGAAAATCGCCGCCGCACTTAGATGACGTTCTTCCATCGCGTCTATTTCCTCTGCTAAAATATCACGAATATAATCGGCACTCTGACCTTCGACTGCAAAGTTCAAGCCATTTTTCAAAAAGGCATTATCCACCTGATCCGAAATGCTTTCCAAGGCCAATAAGCCTTCCTTCCTGGCAATGACCGCCCATTCCGAAAAGGTTTTTATTAAATCTTCCGGCTTTGTCAATTTTTGTTCAAAGAATAAAATCTTGAATACTTTTGGCAGTCTTTTTAATTCCGACAAAGGGAAAGCCGTTACGACAGCAGCTATCGTCCCTACAATGATGATCAAAATAGCCGCCGGATTAATCAGCGCCGTTACACTAACACCTTTCAACACCATTCCGACTAAGATGGCCACAATACCAAGAACTACGCCCAAAACTGATGTTATATCCATAATACTCACCCATTCATTTAAAGTCTCGTCTCCTCCTTATATCGGATGAAGTTTAAAAAAAGTGAGGATTATTTTACTATTCGATTTCAATTTTCATTAAATCATCACAAAATATCCCCACCTTATTGCCTGCATGTGCTTATCAACAGCACAAATATTCCTTCAAGAATGGAACCTCAAGCATGTTCCGTACATGATTTTCTCAAAACATCTGGAATATGCGCATTTATTCGTTGTTTTTACACTTTTACTCGTGGGTTTCGCGCGTTTATTCGTGAGTTTCGCACTTTTACTCGTGGGTTTCACGCTTTTACTCGTGAATTTGGCACTTTTACTCGTGGGTTTCGTGCTTTTACTCGTGAGTTTCATACTTTACTCGTAAATTCCGCATATTGCTGACATTTTTTCTCACTCTTCAGTTTTTCCGAAAGAAAAGGACAAAGCCTGTCAGCTTTGTCCCTGTTCTTGTTTCCCGTGGTTTCTTCCGGCCAGCCATTTTATGATGGGGGACAGAAAAAATAAAATGAATAAGATCCTGAATAAATGAAAGCTTGTGACAACGGATAAATCCACATGCACAGACATGGCTGTGACTGCCATTTCGGCGACGCCGCCTGGCGCCATGCTCAAAAAAAGTTCATTCGCCTGTAAAGATAGGGTTGGGGCAAACTGAATGGATAGATAATAGCAAAATCCAATCAATAGGACATTACTGACGAATACGGCTCCGAACATCTTCCTGAAAAGTCGGGGATTATCTACCTTCAGTGTGTATCCTAAATGTGCGCCGATCAACAATTGCGACAGGTTCAACCAAAAGTCAGGAATTTGCGGGGCACCTGGGCCTGCTAAATTGAATAGTGCTGCTGCCATGAGAGGTCCTAGCAAAAAAGGCAGCGGAAAATTGGCTCTCTTTGTGATGAAAATGAACATTAGCAAGGTTAACAACATCATGATGGCTAATTTCCCATCATATTCAAATAAGAAAAACGGCCGCTCCGTGACGGCCATTACCGCACCTGGTTCAACTGACATTACATGAGTCACAATCCACGGAACAATGGAAATCACCAGGATGACCCGCAGTGTTTGCATAAAGCCTACAACCGTTTCATCACTATCCTTCATTTCCTCACTTAAGACCACCATCTGGGAAAGGCCTCCCGGGAAACTGCCAAGCATGGATGTGCCCAAGGATAAGTTCATTCGTTTTCCGATAAACCAGCCAGTCAACACTGTAAACGAAATGATTGCGATTGTCGTAAAAAGCATTACAGGCAGATATTCAATCATCTCATTTAACGATTGTTTCGTGAATGAACTGCCCAATTGTAAACCTAGAATGACCAATCCAGTACTTCTAAAGGTTTTAGACCAATATAAGTACTTCCTTAACTTCACTTTCGCAATCATCACGACGAATAATGGTCCTAGCATCCATGGCAGGTATATGCCAAGGCTATCAAACGCGTAACCACCCAGGAATGCTAGAAAAGCTGTAAAAATGATTCTAAAACTCTTACTCTCGATTAAATTTACACTCACAAAATTACCTTCTTTATCTAAGCGGTTTTTCATCTATATCTTAACATAAAATAAGTTGGTTCAACGCTGTCATCCACGCTTGTTTCGACTGTAGCAAGGAGCGCAGCATTGAAATATACTAAAAGCAATTGCCTTCTCCAGTGCACTTTTTTATATTTAATCATGTTTTCGCTCCATGAAAAGAAACAGCATGGCACTTCCACCATTTACTAGATTTCCCACCCCCACAAACTCGCAATAAAAGGTAGAATAATATATATAGGGGGTCAAACTCTTATGGAGGGGTGACTAGATGTTATCAAATACAGAAATAGGCATTGACTTAGGAACTGCAAATACGCTAGTTTACAGTAAAAATAAAGGAATCGTATTTAATGAGCCATCTGTGGTGGCCATTGATATAGAGACTAATAAAGTATTGGCAGTCGGTGTTGATGCAAAAAACATGATCGGGAAAACACCTGGAAATATCGTGGCAATCCGTCCGCTTAAGGATGGTGTCATTGCGGATTTTAATGTGACCGCGCAAATGCTTAAGGAAATCATGAAAAAAGCAAGCAAGGCCCTAGGTTTATCGATTCGCAAACCTAGTGTAGTGGTCTGTACACCATCAGGTTCCACTTCAGTTGAGAGAAGGGCCATTCAGGATGCAGTCAAAAGCTGCGGAGCGAAACAGGTCCACCTTATCGAGGAACCAGTAGCAGCAGCAATAGGTGCGGGCCTGCCTGTCGAAGAGCCCGTTGCCAATGTCATCGTTGATATCGGCGGCGGAACGACTGAAGTCGCAATCATTTCTTATGGCGGCGTCGTTTCCTGCAATTCAATCAGAATTGGCGGAGATCAATTGGATGAAGATATCAGCCAATATGTCAGGAAAAAACATAATGTGCTGATTGGGGAAAGAACAGCCGAGGAAATAAAAAAAGAAATCGGCTACGCACTCGTTGAACATTCCGTGATCACCATGGAAGTCAGGGGCCGCGATCTTGTAACCGGGCTACCAAAACCGATTACAATATCATCCACCGACGTCCAGGAAGCCATCCAGGAATCGCTTCTTCATATACTTGAAGCGATAAGGGCCACTTTGGAAGATTGTCCTCCTGAATTGAGCGGGGATATCGTCGATCAAGGAGTCATCCTATCCGGCGGGGGTGCACTTCTCAACGGGGTACAGGAATGGCTGACGAATGAAATCGTCGTCCCTGTCCAACTTGCGGATAACCCGCTTGAATCAGTTGCCATCGGAACCGGGCTTTCACTAGAGGTCATTCACAAATTACAAAAAGCCGTGTACTAAAAAGATTAGGAAACCCCAACTTGGGGTTTCTTTTTTTATCATTCCAGACTGATTTCCCCCCATGATGCAAACAGCAATCTCCACATTAAATAACTTCCCCGAAATATTTAACCTCTTTTGAGCAGAGAATAAGGAAAAGATTTTTTTACGTTCGAAAGCATGCATTACTGATTGGATAGGCATCACGTGCAGAACTAATTGCATGCAACGTTACATAACTTGTGTTATAATGTAATTATGTTACATTGGTAAGAGGAGAAGATCTATGGAATATGTAGAAGCCTTTAAGGATATCAATCAAATCAGCAAAATAAAAACATACTTACGCGCTCACTCCAGTCGGGATTATTTATTGTTTGTACTCGGCATCAATACAGGAATGAAGATAAATGAAATGCTCGAAATCACCGTCGCCAGCGTTCTGGATGAAACGGGCAAAATCAAGGAGTTCTATGAGCAACGGACTGAAAGTGACGAAGTCAACCAAATTTATTTGAACCTGAAAGTCCGTACCGCCTTACAAGAATACCTTAAAGGCTCGAAGGTTATCGAAGGTCAGTTTTTATTTCTTTCCCCTAAGACAAAAAAGCCGATTACACGTCAACAGGCGCACCGAATCATCCATGATGCTGTGGAAGGTGCAGGGCTGACAGGCAAATTCGGAGCAAGTTCGATGCGTAAGACTTTTGGCTACCATGCCTATAAACAAGGAGTGTCACTGGCCTTGATACAGAAGCATTACCATCATTCCAGTCCATCGGAGACATTAAAATACATCGGTATATCCAAGGAGAAGAAATTCAAGACGAATATTGACGTTAACTTATAAACATTCTGCTATCTTCTATTAACTCTAACCAACATTTTAAGGAGGAATTCCAGTGAAAATTAGAGAAAGTGAACTTCCTGGTATTGGTCAAAAATTCGAAATCATAACGAGAAATGATGAAAAGTTAGTAATCGTCATTCACGATGATGGCCGTCGGGAATTATACCATTTTGATAATGAACATGAGGACGTCATATCGAGCATCACCCTTAATGATCAGGAATCCCGGCAACTGGCTTCCATCATAGGCGGCATGGTCTATAAACCCCAAGCTCTTGAAACAATTGAAATGTCATTGGGTGACTTGGTGATCGAATGGTTCAAAGTCGAACCCGGTTCAAAGGCCATCAATCAAACGATCGGTTCGATTGATATCAGGAGCAATTATAACGTGACCGTCATCGCCCATTCTAAAAAAGGCAAAAAACAACTGAATAATCCTGGTCCAGACTCCATCATCGAAACAGGCGACACCCTTGTAATATCCGGTGAAAGAAAAGATATCCGTAACCTGATAAGAGAATTATTGACCGACGAAAGGAGTGACTAAGCTCATATGGACCATTTAGTCTTTGAAGTGGGAACTGCCCTACTTCTAGTGGCATTAGCCGCTCTCGTTGCAGGTAAATTCAAAATATCGAATGTTCCGCTATTAATTATCATCGGGATGCTCGTTGGCCCCCATGCCCCGCACTTCGGATTAATTGACCTGCGTTTCATTGAAAGTGATGAAATCATAGCATTCCTCGGTCGTGTCGGTATTTTATTCCTTCTGTTTTACCTTGGGCTTGAATTTTCCGTCAAAAAGCTTATGAAGTCAGGGAAAAATATCGTGACAGGCGGAACCTATTACATTTTAATCAACGTGGGAATGGCCTTGCTGTATGGTTTCCTGCTAGGTCTTCCATTAAAAGAGGTCCTGATATTAACCGGGATCATCAGTTTTTCTTCAAGTGCCATCGTGGCAAAAGTACTTGTAGACCTTAAAAGGACCGGTAACAATGAAACGGAGCTAATCCTTGGCATCATCATGTTTGAAGATATCTTCCTTGCTGTTTATTTATCAGTCGTATCCGGATTGGTATTAAGCTCTTCTGGTTCCGTTTGGGGAACATTACTTTCTACATTTATCGCGATTGGGTATATGCTGATATTTTTCGTTATCGCCCGGAAAGCATCTGGGGTCCTTAACAAATTATTCAATATAACCTCCGATGAGATTTTTATCATCGTCGTGTTCGCATTACTATTCTTCATCGCCGGTTTCTCGGAAACGATTCATGTTGCTGAAGCCATTGGTGCATTACTGCTCGGCCTGGTCTTTTCTGAAACGGAGCATAGCGACAGGATTGAGAAACTTGTCATTCCCTTCAGAGACTTCTTCGGGGCCATATTTTTCTTCAGCTTTGGCTTGAGTATCGATCCGACGACCCTTGGCGGAGCTGTCTGGATGGTTCTTGGTGCCGTCATCATCACCATAATCGGTAACTTTGCAGCTGGTATGATTGCCGGACGCAAATCCGGTTTATCTCACAGAGCATCCGCAAACATCGGTTTAACGATCGTTTCACGCGGCGAATTCTCCATCATTTTAGCCAACTTAGGCATTGCAGGAGGTTTAATGCCTATACTAACCCCGTTAGCAGCACTTTATGTTTTAACCTTAGCGATTCTTGGGCCGATCCTTACAAAAGAATCCAAACACATCTATAATATCCTAAATAAAGTATTCAAATGGACGCCTCCGAAAGTTCAAAAGAAACAGGAAAAAGAAGTCCAATAGAAGAAAAAGGCCAGAAATTGCTTACTGGCCTTTTTTCTGTTTACCTTTTATAACTCACTAACATGATAATACTTGTTAGAAAGCGGGCATAAAATCATACTTAGTAGTAGTATTGGTGCCGTCCTTGAAGTATCAACAGCACCTATCACAGTTATTCTAGAAACTTTCGAGATTGAGGGATATTTCTTTACTGAGGATTTTAAACTTGCTTCTCTCCAAATATGTTTTGCGGGTTATGTCATTGTTACAAGCTTCTACAAGTGCCCGGATTAGAGGTTTCAATTTCTTTTCTTTTGAGGATTAACTTACATGAACAGAGGGAATAGAAGCAGATAACCTAAGTAACTATTCAGGAGTGATGCCCAGATGAATAAGTCGATCCAATTTTCAAAGAAACTTATTAAAGAAATAAAGGAAGATCGTGTGACCGGGCTGGCAGCAGAACAAGCTTATTACTATTTACTGGCACTATTCCCTTTGCTCATATTACTGCTGTCCATATTACCTTATCTGAACATCGATATTCAGACAGCCCTCGACACGATAAAAACCTTCATGCCTGCAGAAACGATGGAAGTCATCGAGAAAAATATCATCAACATATTATCTGAACGGAACGGCGGGTTACTGACCTTTGGTTTCCTTGGAACGATATGGTCCGCTTCCAACGGAATGAATGCGTTCATCCATTCCATGAATATTGCCTATGATGTGGAAGAAACAAGGAATTTCATTAAAGCCCGCTTCATTTCCATTATATTGACATTAGGCCTGGTTGTAGCATTCATCGTCATGTTAGGTCTCCCCGTCTTCGGAAAAGTCATCATCGAATTATTACAGCAGGTCATTCCGATCCCAGAAGAAACGCAAATCTTATTCAGCTTATTACGGTGGGTCATCGCGGTTGTGGTCATCTCACTTGTCCTGGCCTTTTTATATCGCTTTGCACCGAATAAAAGTTTTCCCATTAAACATGTCATCCCTGGCGCAGTGACCGCAACTGTACTTTGGCTGGGAATATCACTTGGATTTTCATTCTATGTCAGTAACTTTGCCAACTACTCTTCCACTTACGGCAGTTTAGGAGGCGTCATCATCTTGATGCTATGGCTGTATTTGAGTGGTCTGATTTTTGTGATCGGCGGAGAAATCAATGCAATTCTTCATCGCCAAAATTCCATTCCAAAAAAACAGTCACGCACGATCGTTCATCCTGTCCCGCTTAAAAGATAAAATCAAGATCAAAAAGCGGCTGTCCCATTCGGACAGCCGCTTTTCCAATTAACCCTTATTGACAAACTCTTCATATCTTTCATCATGGGCCAGCCATGCAGCGTATTTCCGCTTCATGTATTTTTCCGCTTCCGCAAATGTATCGAATGTTTTTTTCTGTTGTTTGCCGTTGATTTCAACAATCCATTCCTCTTCTTCATCTTCATAGATGAATATGTCCTGTTTGTCTCTTGTTGAATATAGGCAACCCTCTGGGGATCCTTTTACATTCAATTGATTCTTATGTGCGTCTCGTTTAAGGGGCTCGGCATAGAAGGTCTTTTCGACATATTGGCTATAAGCCTTTTCGGACATCATACAACCGGCGGCTTTTTGGTGGCCGCCACCATCGTACTTGCCAGCAACCTCAGAAACATCTATATCATCGTGGATTGTCCGGAAGCTGATTCTTTTACTTCCTACCATCAGGATGGCTATATAATCCAGATGTGCGAACTCTTTCGACAGTTCATTTCCCAATTCCGAATGGTATGACTCTGCATGGACCACACCAGCTGTATGGGGACCGACCGTAGCTTGATAAACTTCTCTTTTTTTCCTGTTTATGTACCTATCCACTCGACTCTCTTCAACATTCAGAAGCGTTTGCTCCACTTCGTCAAAAGTGAAACTTTCAGCCGTGGACAGCTTATTTGCGATTTTCATTTCGAACTCCTCTATCGGAATCATGAAAAACAGGTCATTCAATCGCTTTGCCGTTGTATTTTTATTGACTTCCCATTCCCAAGTATCATATTGACGGACCAATTCAACGAATTCAGCGACAATGCTTGAAGGTTCCAGCAATTTATTTTCAACTGCATACTGATAGAATAATGATGTGGCTGCCGTCTGTTTACCATCTTCCTGTTCGACAGTTACAGATGCCCAATCATGTTCGTTCAAATGCAGTGCTGACTTATGATGATCGATCAGCATAGCCTTGCCTCCATCTTCCACAAACTGAGTAATCATTTTTTCATTATCTTCATCAACCGATAGATCAGTAACGATCAATGTATCTTCAATCTTGGCCTGCTCAAGAAATGCGCCTACATTCTGATTAAGGCGACCAATTGAATTATAACTAACCACTACATCTTCTCCGAATGCCAGCTTAGCTACAATGCCGCACCCGACTCCATCTAAATCATTATGTGTAAAGAGATGGTACACACAAACCCCTCCTAATAACTAATAAATTTACTTTTCCCTAAAGACATGAATTTCAATTGCAATCTTTACAATTGTAGCATAATCATATCTGCATATTTTATCATGCTTCCATTACGTGACGCTTTTGTTCGTTTTTTTTTCGAATAACTCCCTAATGATTCCTTACTTCCCATAATTTATAATGATAAATAATGAAAAAACACATTACTTTGAAATCGTGGTATTTCGATTGAAGGGGTTTCGGTGAGTGTCGAAGAGCCGCAATAACTAATCGATCAATGGCTAGGAACTTTACGAACTTAAGAAGAATTGCCAAATGGTTGAAGAAACTTGACTCAATCAGAACCAAGATCCGGCACATCAAAAAAAGCCGCAGGAATGTTATTTCCTGCGGCTTCCTTATGTGAAATCACTGTTCTATCAATTTTCCAAGGTTGGCCATTTCAATGGCACTAACCGCAGCTTCATAGCCTTTGTTACCTGATTTTGTTCCAGCACGTTCAATGGCTTGTTCAATATTCTCAGTTGTCAGCAAACCGAAGATAACCGGTACACCTGTTTCCAATGAAACGGAAGCCATGCCTTTAGCTGCTTCATTGCAGACATAATCATAATGTGAAGTAGCCCCCCTGATTACCGTTCCAAGACCGATTACCGCATCATATTTACCTGTATTCACAAGTTTCTTAGCAATTAACGGAAGTTCAAAAGCACCCGGGACCCACGCGATGTCAACATCATTCTCATCAACGCCATGACGCTTAAGGCCATCCAATGCCCCTCCTAAAAGCTTGCTTGTGATAAACTCATTAAATCTCCCTACCACGATTCCTACTTTCAATCCTGATCCGATTAATTGTGCTTCAATAGTTTTCCCCATGTCCAATTCCTCCTAATTTTTAAAAACAATAATTTTTTTTCATGTTAAGGTTTCAATCCTTAAAAATCCTTCAAGCTTTCGGGATGTTCAGTTCAAGTTCCTGTTTCCCGATTGGATCATTATGTTGAAGATACCGAATCAAATCGGCTATCGTAATGAACTTCAGGTTGAATTTGTCAGCGATGACTTCTAAATCGGATACGCGGGCCATCGATCCATCTTCATTCATGATCTCACAAATGACACCGGCTGGAGCGGCACCGCATAACTTCGCCAAGTCCACCGATGCCTCCGTATGTCCTGCCCTTCTTAATACGCCGCCTTCTTTAGCGACTATCGGAAAAGTGTGACCAGGCCTTTGGAAATCTTCAGCGACCGAATCTTCATTAAGAAGCTCAAGGATGGTCAAGGACCGTTCAAAAGCACTGATTCCTGTAGAGGTGCTTTTATGATCGACACTTACCGTAAAAGCAGTGCCATGATGATCGGTATTTTCTCCAACCATAGGATGCAGTTTCAATTTTGCTGCCAGTTGTTCAGTGATGGTCGTACAAATCAAACCACGTCCATGAGTCGCCATGAAATTAATCGCTTCCGGTGTCGCCTTTTCGGCCAACACTACAAAATCCCCTTCATTTTCACGGTCTTCATCATCGGACACGATTACTACCTTGCCAGCCTTTAAATCTTCTATTGCTTCTTCTATTGTATGGAACATCATTACACCGCCCTTTTTATTAGAATCCATGCTCTGCCAAAAACTCTAAATTCAGTCCTGGTTTTGGATTGCCATTTTTCATTTGATGTATTATATATTTCCCAATCATGTCGTTTTCGATGTTAACGATATCGCCAGCCGCTTTTTGTCCCAATATGGTGTCCTGATGAGTCAATGGAATCAATGATACCGTCAAAAGGTTCCTTTCGATCCCAAATATCGTCAAGCTGGTTCCATCAATGGCCACGGAACCTTTTGGAATGCAAAAGGCACTAAGCCCTTCTTCCAATTGGATTACATAATATACGGCATTTTCTTTCCGTTCTTTTTTTATGATCGTTCCGGTCCCGTCGATATGACCTGAAACAAAATGACCGCCAAACCTTCCCTGTGCACTCATGGCTCGTTCGAGATTAACAGGTGATCCCAATTTTAACGTCCGGATCGAGGAAGCTTTGACCGTTTCCGGCATCACGTCGACCGTAAATAAACTTTTCGTGAAGGACGTTACCGTTAAGCAGACCCCGTTGACTGAAATACTATCCCCCAGATGCACATCTTCAAGGATTTTTTCAGAACGAATCGATAACTCCATACTGCTTTTTCCTTTTTTCAAGGAATGTACGGTACCGATATCCTCAATGATTCCCGTAAACATGTTTTTCCCCCTTTTATAAAATATAAAAAACCCCTTAGGATGGCCTAAGGAGTTAGCAGGAGAAATGAGTGAAAAAAATTGTATACCTAAAAAGCCTAATATTTTCATTTTCGAAAAATTAGGCGTACGTATACACTTGGGTTCCACACGTCCTTCTCCCATCCAGACTGTACTGTCGGCTTTGGAATCTCACCAAATCCTGCCTTTTAACAGGCTCGCGGGCTTAGAATTTCTTCATCACCGCCGGTTGGGATTTTCACCCGACCCCGAAGGACTAAAATAATATGAATCTTTGAATATTTTATCACCATAAAGTGAAGATGTAAAATTTCTAACCTTAAATGGTTCAATTGTTACAGGAACTTCCTATCTTTATGTAAAAATGGTCCCCCATTAACCCCGATGTGCTCCAAAAAGGTTAGGCAGGATAAATATGTGGAATAGGATTAGGGGATCACAATTCATATAAGGAGGAAGCTTAATGCTTATTTCCATCATCAACTTGATTTTCTATCTGTTCGTTGTCACGATGAATTTTTCAGCCAATTTCCTGCCATTGAACGGCCAGACATCAGGAGAGATTTCCGATAAACTTAATGTCCTTTTCACTCCTGCCGGTTATGTATTTTCCATTTGGGGCTTGATCTATTTCCTGCTCGCCATCTGGGTCTTCAGGCAGTTTTTAAGTAAATATCAAAACAGCCCCGCTTATAAGGCATCCTTCCCTTGGTTCGCTTTAAGCTGTGTCCTGAATGGCGCATGGCTTTTAGCTTGGCACTACGAGCACTTTTTGTTATCCGTATTCATTATCATTGCTTTGCTGGTTACTTTAATGGTCATTTATACAAACATAAAAAAAGTGGAACACACTACTTTTGACCTATTTCCATTCTCCGTTTATACAGGCTGGGTTAGTGTCGCAACTATAGCTGACATTTCTTATTACCTAACCTATATCAAATGGGACGGTTTTGGGGTTTCCGAATCAACCTGGACGATCGTCCTGCTGATTGCTGCAACAACCCTGGCCTTTTTCTTTGCAGGTAAAAACCGGGATTGGTGCTATCCTCTCGTGTTCGTTTGGGCGTTCATAGGCATCGGGATACGAAATAGCGACGCCTATCCGGTAATCACAGACATTTCTTATATCCTGGCTACCATCACTTTTATCGTATCCATCACCATCTTCATTAAAAATAGAAGGAACTAAATGAGGGATATGGTACCCTAAAATGCTTGTTGAAGATCTTGCCATATATCCTGCCAAGCTTCTAGGCCAACTGAGAGACGGACCAGCTGGTCACTGATGCCCATTTGTTCCCGTGAATCTTCAGGAACGGCAGAGTGCGTCATGGTAGCGGGGTGCTGGATCAATGTTTCGGCATCCCCTAGACTTACGGCAATTTTGATAAGTTTCAATTTATTGAGGAAATCCTGTGCATCCTGTTTTGTGCCATGCAATTCGAAAGAGATAAGGCCGCCGCCATGTTTCATCTGTTTTTGCATGATATAATGATCCGGTGAAGCATCATCACCTGGATAATATACCTTTTTCACCTTTGGATGTTTCTTAAGTTCATGAAAGATTGCCATTGCATTGGCCGAATGACGGTCCATCCTGACGGGCAAGGTCTTTAACCCCCGCAATAGTAGCCAGGCGTCGAATGGTGAAATGATTCCACCGATATCTTTCTGTGTAGTCCCAGCTATATGATTCATGAATTCCTTTTTACCGACGACAAGTCCCGCAACGACATCCCCATGCCCGCAAAGATATTTCGTAGCGCTATGAAGGACAATATCACAGCCATATTCAAGCGGTCTCTGTAGGTAGGGCGTCGAAAACGTATTATCGACTACGACCGTTACATTATATTCCTTCGCAACCCTTACCACCATCTGTAAGTCAATCATTTTCATCGTCGGATTGATCGGGGTTTCTACATAGATGCAGGTCGTTTCCGGCCGGATCATTTTCCTAACCTGTTCTTCAGTATCCATTTCACAAAAATCATGAGTAATCCGGTATTTATTTTTCATTAGCTGCAGAAGGCCGAATGTACAACCATATACCCCCTGTGAGCAGAGGATGTGATCATCTGTTTTAGTTAACGCAAAAAGTACTGCTGAAACGGCTGCCATGCCTGAACCGAAAGCAAGGCCAGCTTCCCCGCCTTCCAGTGCGGCAATCTTTTCTTCAAGCACTTGTACCGTTGGATTTCCAAGGCGAGAATAAATATATCCATCTTCGATACCGGCAAAACGCCTCTCCCCTTGCTCGGCATTTTCGAAAGTGAATGTTGAGGTTTGGAATAAAGGTGTTGCCAAGCTTCCCAAATGCTTCTTCGAGTCATAACCTTCATGGATGACTGCCGTTTCAAATTGTTTATACTTTCTTGTCATACCGTCTCCTCCTAACCTATGTCTATTGCTATCATATGTCAAAAACCCACATAAAGGAAGCGTTTTCATTCATGATTATCCCCCATAAATTAACCCTGAATTTAGTAAAAATAAGCTGCATTCTGTTCAGTTGGATCCTGTAAGTTGAGCACCTCTTTTAATTTTTAATCCTAACGTGAATTCCAAAAAAAGGGGACAGCCGCCATGGCCGTCCCTTTTTCCGAATCATTCATCGACTACGATGTTTCCACCATAGAAGGTTACTCTCGTTAATGGAATCTCCAGTTCACGAGCCATTTTTTTCAACTCTCGCTCTTCTCTTTCCGTTACGATTGAAATGACCGTACCATCTGCACCTGCACGCCCAGTTCTACCGGATCTATGGATATATTGTTCGATGTTGTCAGCCATATCAATATGAACGACCGCAGTAAGACCTTTAATATCAAGCCCCCTTGCCGCTACATCCGTTGCTATCAGCATCGGGGATTTTCCGGAACGAAGCTTGCGCAGTGCTTTCTCCCTGTCGACTTTATTGGATTCACCGTGAAGCACGCCCATTTCAATACCTTTATAACTCAGTTTTTCATGTAAGACGCTAAGCTCCGCAATATCATTCAGGAAGGCAAGTGCCTTCACATCTTTAAGTCTTGTGATTTTCTCGAGAATCTTGGACTTTTCCCGTCTCTCAACAACAAAGTAAAGATGGTCCACCTTGGATTCCATTTTTTCATTTTTATCGACCTTGATCATTTCAGGTTCATTCATGAATCCCCGGGCCGCTTTTTCCGTTTCTTCTGGCAGGGTTGCTGAAAATACCATGATTTGCCGATCTTTTAGTGTTGTTTTGATAATATTATTGATCGTTCCCATATGCTCTGGAATGATCAATTGGTCACCTTCATCAAGTACTATCGTCTTAACTTCATGCATCTTCAGTTTCTTTTGGGCAATCAATTCGTAAATCCGTCCCGGTGTTCCAGCAATCACTTGTGGACGCTTCTTCAGTTTGTCCAACTGCCTTTTTACATTAGCACCGCCGATGAATGCTGCACCCGTAATGCCGCTTCCCTCTGACCAAATGCGAATTTCTTCATTGATCTGCATGACCAGTTCTCGTGATGATGCCAGAATCAAAGCTTGGGGCGATTTTTTTTCAGGATCAATCTTTTCCAGCAATGGCAGTAAATATGCCAATGTTTTTCCTGTACCTGTCGGTGATTCGGCCATGATATCCTTTCCCTCGACAATCACGGGAATCGCTTTCGTTTGTATCGGGGTAAGTTGTCCGAATCCGGACTTTTTCCAGGCTTCTTGTATATATGGTTTTCTATCGTTTATTAATGCAGGTAATTCGCTCATATCGTTCTCCTTTAATATAAAACTTTTCCTATCTTTCATAGTACCATTTATTCTTGTCCAGTAGCCAACGGAATACGAATTGTAACCGTCGTCCCTTTGTTTATCTCACTTTCAAAATCCATTTCCCCTTGAAGGCGATGAACGATTTTCCGGCAAATTGCAAGCCCGATCCCTGAACCTTTTTCCTTCGTCGAGTAAAAAGGTTCACCAATCCGTTCAAGGCGCTCGGGTCCCATTCCCATGCCATTATCACTCACGCTGACTACAGCATGTCCATCGATGATTTGCAGCGATATATCAATTTCCCCATTATCTTCGATCGCTTCAATGCTATTCTTGACGATATTGATTACCAACTGTTTAAGTTCAATTGAATCAGCCATAATATTAATCGGTTCGGCGGTTTTAATCCTTAGCCCCATTTCGATATTATTCAAATTCGTTTCTGCTTTCATCAACGTGAATACCTGTTGTAAACTGTCGGCAAGATCGATCCTGCAGAATGCGACATCCTGTTTCTTCCCGAGAACCAAAAGTTCACTTGAGATAATATTGATTCGGTCAATTTCCTTCAACATGATATCAGAATGCAGCGGATTCACTTCCTGGGTCATATCCATTAACTGTACGAATCCTTTTAACGATGTCAGCGGATTCCTTATCTCATGTGCGACGGCCGCAGCCAGATGTCCGATAACAGATAGCTTTTCAGACATGATCATCAATTCCTCTTCGCGCCGCAATTCGGTGATATCCCTTACGATGGCATATACTCCAAGCATTTCCGAGTGGACGATGATCGGTAAAAAAGTTACACGGATTATCCGTTGTTCATCACTGCTATTCTGAATGGTCGTTTCGAATTTTACAGCCTCCCCTTGAAGGGACTGTATAAAGAACTCAGCTATTTTATCACTTTCATTCCAGTTGATGAGATGATTCGCATTCTTGCCTTTCGAATTGTCACTATTATGACCTAACAGTTTTTCGGCTTCCGGGTTTATCGAAACAACATTTCCTTCGAGATTCAGCTCAAGGACACAATCCGGGTTATGCTTGAACAGCGACCGATACTGTTCATCCTTAAGAATGAATTCCTGTTGGGACCTCAACATCTTCCCCGTCCAATACCTGATTATGAAGTATAGGAAAAGCCCGGTTATGAATATGAACATCCACCCTTTGGAATGTTGAAACATTGCATATATTTGAACATCTTCCCTCGCCTGTGTCATAGAGATGTAATCCGTAACGATAATCCATAAGACCCCAAAGAATATATATATAAAAGCCACTTTACATGCAATTTTATGAGATTGGTTCATTTTTTTTCCTTTGCATTGTTTTTTGGTTTATTATTCCCAAATCACTCAAAAAAAGCCCTCATGTTTTCAACATAAGGACTCTATCGATATTGTACCATATATATTGCATTCATTGTTTTATATCGTTAAAAAATCCAGCAGCAGTTTAACTGGACGTTCAATAAATCAAGAAAGGTCTTTAATGGCTTGATTGAATTCTTCTTCTATATCTTTTGTAGGCTTGGGCGTTAATAAGCTGAAAACGACAACCGCTATTGAACCAGCGATGAAACCAGGAATGATTTCGTATATTTCAGCAAACTTATCGATCATATCCCAGACGATCACGGTTGCCGTACCGACAATCATTCCCGCCAAGGCTCCCCATTTCGTCATCCGTTTCCAGTACAGGCTTAACAGAATGACAGGACCGAATGCCGCACCAAAACCAGCCCATGCATAACCAACCAATTTAAGGATCGTACCGCTTGGATTAAAAGCCAATAATAGGGCAACGGCAGATATAGCCAATACGCCAAACCGACCTACCAGCACTAATTCCTTATCAGATGCATTCGGCCGTATGAACTGCTTATAGAAATCATCTGTCAGAGCACTTGCCGATACTAACAGCTGTGATGCAATCGTACTCATGACCGCTGCTAAAATCGCAGCCAACAAGAAGCCTGTAATTAAAGAAGGAAACAGTTCTTTAGCTAAAATGATGAATACGGACTCAGCATTTCTTTCCCCTAAAGGACTATTTGTCAGGTTAAAATATGCTATCCCCACCAATCCGGTGAACATCGCTCCGACGATAGCAAAAATCATCCATCCCATACCGATACGCCGTGCACTTTTCAATTCTTTAACAGATGAGACCGCCATGAATCGAACGATTATATGAGGCTGCCCGAAATAACCAAGCCCCCATGCCAGAAGAGATATGATGCCAATGGTTGATGTTCCTTCAAAAACATGCAATAAATTCGGGTTAATCGATTTTATTTCATTGAAGGTAGGATCCCAGCCTCCAATATTTACAATCGTGACAACTGGTACTAGAATTAAGGCAATGAACATGATTGTACCTTGTACGAAGTCCGTCCAGCTGACAGCCAGGAATCCGCCAAATAATGTATAAAGAATAACAACGCTCGCCGTCAGCCAGATACCCCACCGGTAATCTAAATTGAAAGCCGTACGGAAAAGCTCACCGCCTGCTACCATGCCTGAAGAGGTATAAAAGGTGAAGAAAATTAAAATGACCGATGCTGATACCACTTTTAAGACCCGGGAGCCATCTTTAAACCGATTTCCCAAAAAGTCGGGAATCGTAATCGAATTGCCGGCAATTTCCGTATATGTCCGAAGTCTTGGTGCCACGAATAACCAGTTTAAATAAGAGCCAGCACACAGGCCGATGACAATCCAGCCAGCACTCAACCCGCTTATGTACATCGCACCAGGAAGACCCATCAACAGCCAGCCACTCATATCGGAAGCCCCTGCACTCAATGCCGTTACAGCCGGGCCCAAGTTCCGGCCGCCAAGCATGTAATCGGTTAAGTTAGCCGTTTTCCGATAGGCCAAATAACCAATTAAAAGCATACCTGCCATGTATATTGCAATTGATATTATAATTCCATATTCCAAAAATGAATCCTCCTATTTATAGGTTAATTTTCATCTTGTAAGCTTATCAGAAAAAAAAACATATGTTAAGAAGTTCTTGCACCTTTCAACGATTTCACTTTCAATATAAGTAAGAAAATTCATTTTATTAGAATAAATCATTTAGGAGGAATGCGCCATGCAATCCTATATCAATCAGCCAGATGGAGTCTTTCCCTCTGTTTGTTCTCTTGACTGTCCTGATCAATGCGGTTTACTGCTGCACAAAAAAGATGGGAAAATCATTAAAGTTCAAGGAGACCCTGATCATCCAGTCACAAAAGGGAATATTTGCAACAAAGTCCGCAACATGACTGCCCGCCTATATGACCCCAATCGCTTAAAACAGCCATTAAAGCGCATTGGTCCGAAAGGAAAAGGGAATTTCGTTCCAATCAGCTGGGAAGAGGCCATTGACACAATCACTTCCAAATGGAAAGACTTGATCGAAATGCATGGACCGGAAAGCATACTTCCTTACAGCTTTTACGGAAACATGGGCAACCTCAGCGCCGAAGGGATGGATCGCCGCTTTTTCCACAAACTCGGTGCAAGCATGCTCGAGCGTTCCATCTGTAATGCGGCAGGCTCAGTCGGATACAGCTATACAATGGGTGGTTCATTCGGCATCGATCCAGAAGAAACGATCCATACCAAGCTATTCATTATGTGGGGCATCAACGCTGTGAGCACTAATATGCATCAAGTGACACTTGCCCAGCAAGCCCGAAAAAACGGGGCCAAAGTAGTTGTCATTGACGTTCATAAAAACCAAACCGGCAAGTGGGCAGATTGGTTCATTCCGATTCTGCCCGGCACCGATAGTGCACTTGCCCTCGGGTTAATGCATATTCTATATGCCGAGAATCTAGTCGACCAGCCTTTTCTCGATGAATACACAGTGGGTGCTGCTGAATTGCGCGAACATGTCCGCCAATATGACCCTGCGACCGTCTCCGCGATAACTGGCGTTCCCATTGATGACTTATATGAACTTGCCAGGATGTATGGCACTACAAGCCCATCATTCGTTCGGATAGGCAATGGCCTGCAGCACCATGACAATGGAGGCATGGCGGTACGTACCATTGCCTGCCTGCCTGCCCTTACCGGCCAATGGATGGAGGAAGGCGGCGGAGCCATCAAAGGGAATTCAGGATATCTGGCCTTTAATATAAATGCCTTAAGACGTCCTGATTTATTGCGAAATAAAGCTACCCGGACCATTAATATGAACCAAATCGGCCAAGCTCTAATGGAAAAAGAAAACCCGATTCGCTCCATGTTTGTATACGGCTCCAACCCAGCACTTGTCGCTCCGAATGCAAATAAGGTGCAGGAAGGTCTAATGCGGGAAGATCTATTCACAGTGGTCCATGATCTATTCTTAACCGAAACGGCCATGTTTGCCGACCTCGTCCTACCTGCCACGTCATCTTATGAAACGGAGGATTTTTATAATTCATATTGGCATAATTACGTCCAAATACAAAAACCTGTAGTCGAAAAATATGGCGAATCGAAATCGAATGTTGAATTGTTCAAACTGTTGGCTGCTGGGATGGGATTTGGGGAACAAGCATTTAGAGATTCAGAGGAAGATATGATACGGCAGGCTCTGGATTTTCCCGACAACCCGCATTTGGAAGGCATCACCTATGACTCCCTTTCAAGGAATCAATTTGTCAAAGCCAAAATGCAGCCGATGTTCCCAGGCAAACTCCCGACACCAAGCGGTAAAATCGAACTTTATTCCGAACGGATGAAGCGGGATGGATACGAGCCATTGCCCACATATACGCCAATCATAAAAGACAGTGACCTGCCATTTTTATTCATTCCGGCACCTAATCACAATTTCTTGAATTCAACCTTTTCAAATAATGCCAAACATATCTCCATGGAAAAGGAACCGAAACTGCACATGAATGCCGCCGATGCCAAAACAATGGGAATAGCCGCCGGAGATATGGTTAGAATCTGGAACGGTCGCGGTGAATGTTTACTTACCGCTGCTCCCGGTGAAAATGTGTTACCAGGCGTTCTTGTCAGCCAAGGCTTGTGGCAGAATACGCCAAAAACAAAGCAACACATCAATTCCCTTACCCCAGATCGCCTCGCGGATATGGGTAATGGCGCCGTTTTCTTTTCAGGACGGGTTGACCTTGAAAAAGTCCAACAAAAGTATAGAAATGTTTAGCAATCTTTGAATATATCTGCGGTTTTCGGATTATATCTGCGATTTTCGGATTATATCTGCGATTCTCGAATTATATCTGCGATTCTCGAATTATATCTGCGATTCTCGGATTATATCTGCGATTCTCGAATTATATCTGCGATTCCATATAAAAAGGCTGTTCCGCCAGGAACAGCCTTTTTTCGTCAAGCTATTTACTCTTCATCAAACCAGCCAGTTGGCTGGATATCCAAGTTATTATTGATTTGCTTCACTTCGGTGTAAGCTTCGTAACCGAAAGTTCCCAGTTCGCGTCCATTTCCACTTTGCTTGAACCCTCCCCAAGGAGCTTCGTTGTAAGTCGGATGATATGAGTTTATCCACGTGATGCCGGCACGCACTTTTTTAATGACACGGTACGCTTTTGAGATATCATTCGTGAACACCGCTCCCGCTAAACCATATTTCGTATCATTGGCAAGTCGCAGAGCTTCCGCTTCATCCTTGAATTTTTGAACGACGAGCACCGGTCCAAAAATTTCTTCCTGCACAATCCGCATATCCGGTGTCGTATCAACAAAAATAGTAGGTTCGACAAAGTAACCTTTATCCATGCCTTCTTCTTTAATTCGATTTCCACCGACGATTAATTTGGCACCTTCTTCTTTTCCGATTTGGATATAAGATAATATTTTGTTCATATGGGCTTCTGAAACGATAGGTCCCATCTGGCTGTTTTCATCAGAACCTGAACCTACTTTGATTTTTTTCGCCTTCGCCGTAAGACTTGCAATGAACTGATCGTAAATGGACTCTTCCAATAGTAAACGGGAGCCTGCTGAGCACACTTGTCCTTGATTACAGAAAATCCCGTATAGAGCATAATCAACAGCAGTCTCAAAGTCAGAATCCGCAAATACGATATTAGGCGATTTGCCGCCGAGCTCCAATGTGACTTTCTTTAGGTTACCCAGCGAAGCCTCCATGATCTTACGTCCTGTTGCCGTGCCTCCTGTAAAGGCTACTTTATCGATTTCCTCATGCTCTGCAATGGCTTGTCCGACAACTGGCCCCGCTCCTAACACAAGGTTCGCGACACCTTTTGGCAATCCTACCTCATCCATGATTTCAAATAGTTTGACCGCCGTCACCGGAGTGATCTCAGATGGTTTGAACACAACGGAATTTCCTGCAGCAAGCGCCGGAGCGAGTTTCCAGGCTGACATCATTAGCGGGAAATTCCAAGGAACGATCTGCCCGCATACACCGATCGGTTCCCTTACGACCATCGATTGCTGGCCGTCAGGAACTTCAAAAGTCTGACCTGTCGGTTTTGTGGCCAATCCTGCATAATATCTAAAACATGCTGCCGAATCAGCTATATCAAAACGAGCTTCACGCAATGGTTTCCCATTATCCAATGTTTCCAACGCAGCTAGTTCTTCAGCTTTTTCTTCTATTTTGTCGGCTATTTTGAATAAAATGCGAGCTCTTTCGACGGCAGGAGTTCCCCACCAACCACCTTCATAGAAAGCATATTTTGCTGCCTCGACCGCTGCATCCACATCTTCCTGTGTTCCTTCCGCTGCTTTGGCAATAACTTCCCCCGTGGCCGGATTCAATACATCCCTCTTCTCACCTGAAGTCGAATTCACCCATTCCCCATTGATGAACATCTTTAAGTCCAATGCTCCCGTTCCTTCTTTTTTCGTATTATTTTGCAAAGTTTCCTGCATGTAATTTCCTCCTCTGTTTTAAGTTATCTACCTATATATAAAATATGAGCAAGATTCATGCCAGTTTGAAATTTTAGGTAACTCACGGTTTTTTGCCCATTCCGCCCACATTTAAATTCAGCCGTGAATTACCTATTCATTTTTGCATAACCCATAGACAAAACTCTTGCTAGTTTCATAGAAAAAAGAGATGAGCAGCTGCTCACCTCTTTTCTGATTAATTCCGATTAATAATGACCAATTTCATTTCCGTCATTTCTTCAATGGCATATTTCAACCCTTCGCGCCCAGTCCCGCTTTTTTTGACTCCGCCATATGGCATGTTGTCAACACGGTAAGTTGGGATATCATTAATGATAACACCGCCGACTTCCAATTTTTCTGCGGCAGAAAGAGCCAGATTGATATTTTCCGTGTATATCCCGGCCTGCAATCCGAATTCGGAATCATTGACCAAGTCAATCGCTTCCTCAACGGAAGAAACCTTATTGATCAAAACAATTGGAGCGAAGACTTCCTGACAAGATACCTTAAGCATTGCATCCACTTCCAGCAACACAGTGGGATGCAGGATATTTCCTTCAGATTTACCTCCTGCTGCAACTATCGCACCGTGTTGTTTAGCTTCACCGATCCAATCCAGGCTTCGCTGTACATCCCCGGCGCTGATCAATGCTGAAATATCCACAGATGGGTCCAAGGAATCTCCCAGTTTCAAGCCATTCGTTGTTTCCGTGAATTTTTTGACGAACTCATCATACACCTCTTCATGAACATAAGCGCGCTGCAAGGAAATGCAGACCTGCCCTTGAAAAGCGAATGCTGCCGATACACAGCGTTGGATGATTTTATCGATATCGATCCCTTTATCCACGATGACAGCCGCATTCGAACCTAGTTCAAGACTCACCTTCTTTAACCCGGCCTTATTACGGATCCCGATTCCTACAGCTGGACTTCCAGTAAATGAGATGCTCTTCACCCGTGAATCGGTGACTAATTTATCACCGATTACCGAACCGCTTCCGGTAACTAAATTAAACGCACCTGCCGGCAAATCCGTTTCGGCCAATAATTCAGCAAGAAACAGTGAAGATAGCGGTGTTTGGCTCGCAGGTTTCAGGACGAGTGTATTTCCGGCAGCAATGGCCGGGCCCACTTTATGGGCAACCAGGTTCATCGGAAAATTAAATGGCGTAATCGCACCCACAACGCCTAGAGGCTCACGGACCGTGTATCCTATCCTTCCTTCTCCGTCAGCTGTGGCATCCATGGTCAATGTTTCTCCATGAATCCTTTTTGCTTCCTCTGCTGCAAATTTATATGTGGCAATCGTCCGGGATACTTCAACCATTGCCGTTTTAATCGGTTTCGCTGCCTCTTTTGCAATAATTTCAGCTGCCTCATCTTTGCGGCTTTCCAAAAGGCTCGCAAGCTTTTCAAGTATGGCGGCGCGTTTGTGACTAGGTAAAGCTGCCATCGTTTTTCTAGCCTGATAGGCTGATTCTATGGCCAACTCGACATCTTCAAGGCTTGCCGAGGGAATCTCCGCTAGAACTTCCCCGCTATAAGGGGACTTTAGTGTCGTGAACTTTTCAGCTTCTTGCCATTTACCATTAATGTATAATTTCTTTTTCAGCGTTTCCGTCATGACCATCACTTTCACCTCTTATAAAATTTCTTTTTCGACTGCAGTAAATGTCTCATCAAGGATTTCAATCATTCTTTCGACTTCTGCTTTAGTAATGATTAAAGGCGGTGCGAATACGAGTGTATCTTGATCAAACGTAACTGAACGGCAAATCAAACCATTCTTCGCAGCTTCGGCAACAAGTCTTGGAGCAAGCTGTGTCTCAAAGCCTTCACCTGTTTGTTTGTCCTTTACGATGGAGATGCCTCCAATTAGTCCAAGTGCCCTCACATCACCAACAATCGGATGTTTGCTTTGGAGCTTCTTAAATCCGGCAAGCAACTCTTCACCACGCTGTTTCGAGTTTTCTATAAGGTTTTCACGTTCAATTATTTCAATATTTTTCAAAGCAACCGCACATGCCATCGGATGGCCACTGTATGTGTAGCCGTGTAAAAGCGTACCTTTTGATAGGGCAATGAAATCCTGATGCATCTTATCATTCAGGACGACCCCGCCTAACTGTGCATATCCACTCGTCACACCTTTTGCAAAGCACATCATATCAGGCACAACACCAAAGTGTTCAATCCCAAAATAAGTCCCTGTTCTTCCGAAACCTGTAATGACTTCATCCGTCACCATCAAAATGCCGTATTCATCACAAATTTCCCTTACTTCCTTAAAATAGCCTTCAGGAGGAAGGTTCACGCCACCGGCCCCTTGAATCGGTTCAGCGATAAATGCCGCAATCGTTTCCGGTCCTTCCTGTTCTATGACCTTACGCAACTCCTCGATGGAGGAACCGTCCACATGATAAAAATCAGGTGCGATTGAATTCGTGAAATCCCGGAACGGCTTCAGGCCAGTCGCACTTGTAGCTCCCATTGCCACTCCATGATAGGATTTCGAGCGGGAAATGATTTTTTGACGATTAGGCTGCCCTTTCAAAAGCCAGTAATGACGAGCAAGTTTGATCGCTGTATCATTCGACTCCGATCCACCTGAAGTGAAGAAAACTGCATTCAAATCCCCAGGCGCGATGGATGCGATTTTGGCCGCCAAACGGATTGCCGGCTCATTGCTGAAAGTGGCGAAACTTGATGTGAAAGCTAATTTGGCCATTTGTTCCTTCGCGACTTCAGCCATCTCTTCTTGTCCATGTCCAATATTCACATTCCAAAGTGAAGCCATGCCATCAATGACAGTCCTGCCCGTGACATCCGTAAGATATATTCCCTTTCCTTCCTTAAAGATGAAACTTGGACCATCTGCCTGCTGTTGTTCGATTGCAGTAGTCGGATGAATAAAATGCTTTTTATCCAAATCGATTAATTCCTGAATACTCGTAGTCTCTTTAATCATGTAAAAAACACCCTTCTCATGTAATGGATTTTTTCAAGCTAGTTTATTTTTATATTTATAGATGTAGCAAGAAGCATGCCAAATTATATGAGCCTTATATTAAAGGTATTCAAGTTAAAATGATTCATATATAAATCAATAGAAGCACGTGTTGATTCACATATAAATCATTTGATTCACATTCGAATCAATCAACTCCCATTCATTAGATTAACTACTGAATGACAAGCATTTTTTCGAATCCCCCTCTTCATTTCTATTTGATGTTACAAAACCTGACACATAATGTTGAATTTTCGGAAGATTTGTATTATTATCATGTTAATATTTTTTCATTAATTTTGAGCCGCTATGTTAATCTAAATGAAAGAAGTTGATATATATGCAGGTAGGATTTGAACTGTACCAAAAACAAACCTTGAAGTTGTCATTAACCCCTGAATTACAGCAATCGATCAATATCCTTCAATATTCCACCCATGAACTGATAGATTTCCTGAACCGGCAGGCTTACGAAAATCCCGTTCTCGAAATTAGCTTTAAAGAACCCCTCGCATCACTAAGTATTCATACTAAAATAAATTCTCAGATACGTGGTTCTTCCTCTAAAAGTAAAGGTTTCAACGGAGACAATGATTACAACCCTATCAACAATCATTCAGTCAGCACAGAAACACTTGAAAGGCATTTACTGGAACAATTGAGTTTACTAAGTTCATTGAATGCATTTGAAAAGAAGATTCTCCAATTTTTGATTGGAAACTTAAATGATTATGGATTTCTAGAATTGGATGTCCATTGGACTGCTTCGCATTTTTCCGTACCCGTGGAAGAAATCGAAAATATGATTCAAATATTGCAATCCCTTGACCCAATTGGAGTCGGTGCTAAAGATCTGACCGATTGTTTACTCATTCAGCTGCGTGAGCATGAGAATCACAATGAATTGGCGTATAAGATCGTTAAAAAGCACTTAGAAGATTTAGCAGAAAAACGCTACAGGAAAATTGCCGCCCTTCACCAAGTGACCGTTCAGGAAGTACAAGAGGCCTCGGATTTCATCCGTACGTTAAACCCGCGTCCTGTCAGTCACTTTTCCGATGATATGACTCATTACATCGTTCCGGACGTTTACGTGGAAAAAGATAAAGAAGGTTTTCTGATAACGGTCAACGATAGCTGTAAACCTAAACTTTCCATCAATCCTTACTACAAGAACCACGTCGCCATCCATTCTGTAAATCCAGCTAAAGATTATATAAAAGGGCACATAAATGATGCCCAATTACTGTTAAAAGGGCTCGAACAAAGGCAAATGACGCTTTACAAAGTGACCGCGTCAATCGTAGAGGAGCAGCATGAGTTTTTCATGAAGGGAATTACGGGATTAAAACCTATGACACTGAAGGACATTTCGGAAAAACTTCAGCTTCATGAATCAACGATCAGCAGGGCGACGAGCAATAAATATATCCAGACGCCGCATGGCCTCTTTAAACTAAGGAACTTCTTTACTAGAGGGTTACACCGCGTGAACAGCCCAGCAACCGAATCATCGACCACCATCAAAGAAAAAATAAAGGTCCTGATTGCCGATGAAGATAAAATAAAGCCTTTTTCAGATCAGAAGCTTTGTCAAATATTCGAAAATGAAGGGACGAAGATCTCCCGCCGCACTATTGCAAAATACCGTGAAGACCTCGGTATACCGGGATCTTCAAAACGGCGCAGATTTTAAAATCAAACCGAATTTTTAAAAAGACTCTTACAATGGAGTATCTATTGTAAGAGCCTTCTATATTTTCCACCCCTGAACCAGGGGCTTAATAAACAGTTTTGGAGTCATAATATATCGGTTTATTTATTCCCCCATTTATCCTCGAAAATAAGTTCATCCATCAGCCTTCTTTTTTCCCAATTGGCAAGTTCAAGAATGGGTTTATCCGGATATTGATCCGTATAGCCAATCGACAGGAGTGCAACAGGTTCTATATGCGGCGGAATCTCCAAAATATCACGAATATCATTTTTCTTGTAAAAGCTTACCCATCCCATTGCCAATCCTTCCGCATAGGCAGCCAGCCACATATTTTGAATGGCGCAGGCAGTGGATAGGATATCGGTTTCCGGAATGGAGTTCCTCCCTAAAACATGGGAGCCTCCCCGTGTCGGGTCGCATGTAACACAAATGGTATATGGTGCTTCTTTTAACCCTTCCACTTTCAAACTAAGAAACTTATTTTCTTTACCTCCTTCATAATGAATAGCGAGGGCCCTTCTTTCTTTATCCGCTGCCCATGCCAAACTGTCCTTGGTTTCCTGAGACGAAATCACGATGAAACTCCAAGGCTGCATGAATCCTACAGACGGCGCATGATGTGCAGCATCCAAAATTCTGCGGAGTATATCCTTTGAAATGGGCTTTGGTAAAAAACTCCTGATATCCCTGCGGTTATAAATGGCTTTATATACGGCAGCTTGTTCTTCATTAGTAAACATAGTTTCCCCCCTGTTTCCGGCTCCCCGGAAATTCATCTAAACATACAATATATTTTATAGGTAAACCCTTACAATTAAAATATCCTCTGGCTCAGCTCATTCCGTCCACAACAAGATCCGCTCTTTCTTGAGGCCTTTGCACACCCACATAGAGATCTTCATGAACCATCCAATTATCCTCCCACATTTGACGCGCATCTTCACCATCCCGCTCAAGGCCACGTTTCAAACGCTGATCACGGGGACATTCCACCCAAATCGTGAAATCATGGTACCCTGCCAATTCTTTACGGATAGAATACGTTCCTTCTATAATGACAAGGCCCCCAGCAGGAACTTCATGCCATTCGGCCATAGTGTCCGTTTCCCAATCATACCTTTGATATCTTGCTTCTTTCCCCTTTGTAAGCGGTTTTAGGATTTGGTTACAAACCCGTTCCCAATCATAATCCGCCCCGATAGGCTTTTGGGATGGAGACAGTTGAACCCTTTCCGATGACGGCAAATAAAAATCATCCATATGAACGGCCACGCTACCTGGACATTCTGCTTGGATACGGGCAGCGAGTGTACTTTTTCCAGATCCGCCCCGGCCATCTATGGCCAATATATAGAGTGAGCGTTTTTTGGAAATTTCGTGAATTTCAGCTATAAGACTGCTGATCGTATACTGTCCATTGAGTGTTGGAAAGTTTATAAGCATTCCCCCCTATACTACTTATTTCTATTAATCCTCCCTTAAACTCCTTCCTTGAGGGGATAATTTAAAAAAATAAGCTGAAGGTGCTGGCATTGAATAAAATCCAATTTGCCCCCAGCTTCATGTCTGTTAAAGAAACAGAGAAGGAAAGGCCCCTTTCCCTCCACTTCATGGAGAAACTGTCTACGATCAAACGGCTAGGACTTTCCATGTAACGGACTTGAAAACTTCTTGTTATAGACATATATATATCGGAGAAAGGCCTTCGAAGGTTCGAATGCCGACTTGATGCAATGTTATATAATGACCATCGATTTGAATACGCCATTCGGATCTGCGATCGAAACCTGATCGGGTCAGCAAATAAAATGGCTTATCGGCATTATGCTGCCAATTCGGACTTGCCGAAGAAAATGATTTGGCTTTTCCTCGCAGATCCTGAACTTCAACTTAGCTTTCCATGGATACTAATGGCCGCTTCCCAATAGGTTTTCCTGTTCTGCGAGCATTACGGCTATCTTATCCTGGATTGCCGTAATGCCTTTTTCTTCTACAAAATTATTAAGGATGATTGAAAATATGATTTTTTCCCCTCTTTTGGTCGTCACATAACCTGATAAGGAGCTCGTACCTGAAATTGTCCCTGTTTTCGCGCGGACATTCCCGGCTGCAAGTGTCCCTTTCATCCTCTTTCTAAGCGTACCGCCCACCATCCGATTTTCGTTGCCTGCAATCGGTAAAGCATTCAAGTAAGCAGGAAACCACGTTTTTTCCTGAATGGCATACAGCAGCTTCGTTATTTCATTCGCTGGAATCATATTGACTTGGGAAATTCCAGACCCATCACGCATCATGATCGTTTGCATATCAAGACCCATGCTCTTCAGCTGATTTCGAGCAACCTTCAAACCATCCTTCCAGCTTCCCTCCCCCTCTGCCTCTTTGCCCATTTCCTTCACCAACACCTCGGCATGGCTGTTATTGCTCAATTTCATGAAAGGAATAAGCAGCTGTGAAAGCGGCATGGACTGATGAGTGGCAATCATGTCCGCTCCTACTGGCGTTTTCCCTTTTTTCCTTTTTCCCAACACTTTAATTCC
Organism: Bacillus sp. 220_BSPC; assembly: GCF_001054655.1. Classification (NCBI taxonomy): domain Bacteria; kingdom Bacillati; phylum Bacillota; class Bacilli; order Caryophanales; family Bacillaceae; genus Bacillus; species Bacillus sp. 220_BSPC. Next base: position 41,193 of record NZ_JVPL01000189.1, on the reverse strand, counting down.
ATGTTTCTTCATTGATTTTTCAAATAGGCTCAAGGCATATTCTGTGGGATCTTCCACCGAGATCCACTCTTTGGTCACCCCGGCATCTTCCGGAATGGTCCCGGTCACCGTAATGACTTGTGTGCCATGAGACCGTTCGATTTCAATTTTATTATTAGCATCTGCCAATACAGTTTTCGTTTTGTTGATGACCTTCACGTGATCGGTTTCAGGCTCCAGCTTTACCGTTGCCCTCTTTCCAACCTTTTCCCCAGGGGCTATCTCCACGATGACGGTACCGGTATCGTAATCTTCATTCGGGGAAGCAGTTAAAGCCGAAACGGCTGCACCGTAATATTCCTGTTCATCGCTCCAAACCAAGTCTTGGGAATAACGAACATCATCATACCAAGAATCGTCCCCTATAAGATCCCCATGAACGAACTTAACGTGCCTTTGCTTCAGTGAAGCTGCCAGCTCATCAAAATCCTTTTCCAATAATGTGGGATCCCCTTTTCCCTTCAGGTATACATTGCCCTGCAGAACTTGGCCAACCTGCACTCCTTTTATGTATAGTTCCGTTTGAAAAGCATGATCTTCCCCTAAAGTTTCCAACGCAGCTGCTGCTGTCAAAAGCTTAAGATTCGAAGCAGGCCGCAATCTCGTTTGCGATCCCCGTTCATAAATCATTTCCCCCGTTTCAGCTGAACGGATGGAAATTCCCGTCAACGCCCCAGCCAATCCTGGCGATTGCTCCAATATTCGTTGAATTTCCTGCCCTAGGTTTCCATCATCATTCGCAGCCTGCATCGATTCTCCATTAAAAAAACAAATCAAAAACAGGAAGAATATAAAACTCAACTTCCTTTTATACGTCAAACCTATCACTCCCACTCTAGAAACTCACCACTTCTATCTTGTCCATTATTCGGTCATATAAAAAGAAAAGATCCACTAGAAAACTCCTTATTTATACATACTCGGGAAACTGCAGGATTATTCGCCCGCCACTCCATGGTATGCGGCTGCATAATTTCTATACATATACCTTTAATAGGGAACTTTTTTGCAAGATAATCCGTATAAGTATAAAGACATAGTAAGGAGTGAATATATGTATTCCAAGATACAGCCACCAACGAAGAAAATATCCAAAGAATCAGTGAAGGTGTGGCGGATGACTGAAGCCATTACCAATCTCATTATCCTCGCCGTCCTTGGCATCCTATTATTTGTTGATGATTATTTCACTTGGAAAGAATGGATTGGATGGATTTTAAACGGACTTATCGTATTATCTTTTTTCCATGCTATCTGGTCCATCTTCATTGAACCGATACTTTTGCAAAAGTATTGGCGTTACGACGTGAACGAAGAATTCATTCAAACAAAACGTGGAGCCTGGAGTGAAACGCATGAACTCATTCCGATGACGAAGGTTCAATCCGTCAAATTGAACCAAGGACCGTTTTTGCGAAAATACAACCTTTATTCCCTAAGCATCGGAACAATGGGCGACTCTCATGACATACCAGCCATCCCCGAGAAAGAGGCGTATGAATTACGAGATAAAATTGCCCATTTCGCAAAAATTAAGGAAGTGGATTAATGATGGAAGAACACGCAAAACGATTACACCCTATCAAAATCCCTTTCGAATTTTGGAAATTGCTGAAAGGAAATGTATTTTTCATAATCATGCTTTATGTCCTGAATTTCGGTTCTGAAAAGATGTATATGAAGGTACTCCAAATCGGCTTTCTAGTTTATTTGGTTTGGAAAGTCATTTCTGTCATCCTTAAATGGTATACATACAAATACCAAATCAAAGAAGGTACCTTATACATTACTTCAGGGCTTGTCTCGAAATCGTATCGAACTGTCCCGCTTCATAAGGTTCAGAATGTCCAGCAACGCACGACGTTATTTCATAAGATTTTCAGATTGACCTCTTTAACATTCGAAACGGGGATGACTGGTGATCAGGGTAGCGTACCTTTCGAGATGATTTCCCGAAAAGAGGCCGAACGGCTTGAGGGGGAATATGCTTCAAAACAGGAAATTCCGGTTAATGATATTCCCGAAGAACGAATTGCTGAGGATATGGAACCAGCCATTGAAAAAACGATCCATTTCACTCCAAGCAAACATGATGTGCTGAAAGCTTCCTTTACATCACTCAGTTTCCTGGCTCTTATCCCGATATTGGCTACGTTATATAATACACTCGATGATTTTATCGATTTGGAGAACGCCGAAGGGTTTCTTGCCAAGTTATTGGATACATGGTGGATCATTACCATCGTTATTGCAGGCCTCATATGTGTCGCCGTTGCCTTCGGAATCGTTTCCACATTCGTTAGATATGGAAAATATGAAATTTCATCCGATCACGAGCGCATATATATCAAGAAAGGTGTACTGGACGAATCTGCTTTTTCCATTCGGAAAGAAAAGGTACAAGCAGTCGAAATCACCCAAACAATCATTAAAAGAGTGCTGGGGTTGGCAGAAGTGAAACTGATCAGTGCAGGAAGCACCGGTGATGAAGAGCTGGAAACGAACACCCTCTATCCTTTTTTATCAATTGAACGGGCATATGGGATGGTAGAAGAGATTTTACCCGCTTACAAAGTGGAACGATCAATGAGGTCACTATCGAAACAGGCCTTCAAAATCCGAATGCTGCGGCCCAGCTTTTTCTGGATTCTCACAACATTGGCGATTTATTATTTCAAACCCTCCCTATGGTATATCTCGCTGATTCTACTCGTCCTCATTTATATATTGAGAATAATGGATTACAAAAATAGCCGTTACTTGTTAAATGATGAGTTCATTCAGTTCAAATCCGGAAGTTTGGAAACATCACTATTCATTACCAAAAGAAGCAAGGTCATTCAAATTGAGGTGGAACGTTCGAAGCTGCAAAAGCTTTTCGGGCTTGCCACAATTGAAACGATCAACCGCTCCAAGCCTGTACACCATACAAAGCTCCAAGATGTATCCGTTGAATATGCAGACGAATTTTACACATGGTATATGGACAGGACAAAAAATATCCAATTCGAATAGTATTCAATGAATGAAAGAGTTGACCATGGCAGTCAGCTCTTTTTTTATCCACTATATTCCACCCCCTTCCCACCTTTGCACTTCACGACAAAATTAATATTGGAATTTTCTAACTTGTCCCTTCAAAAAAAGCGAAAGAAGACCGAAATATCAAATAGAAGTCAAAATTAATTAGAAGTATATAAGGAGAATTTTAAAGATGAAAAGACTGACAGACTGGTATTTTAATTCGCTAAAAAAACAAATATTGATTCCCTTTTTAGCTTTGATCATGATAAGCGGAATGGCCATTTCCTACATGAGCTATAAAAATAGTATCGAGTTGACGACCCAGGAAATTACCGGATCGACGGAAGAACAAGTCAAGTCAATGAACGATTCTTTCGAGACCTTCTTTCAAAAAACGGAAAACCAATTGGATAGATTCAGTAAATATCCTATTATGATTTCTTATGATAAGAACCTCGAATCCATAATGGATGAATTTTCTTATACGCAAACCAGTAACTCTGAAATAAATGGTATATATCTCGGCACAGAGAAGGATGGAAAAGCACTTATATTCCCAGAAACTGAATTGCCGGCTGACTACGACCCACGACAGAGGGATTGGTATCAATCCGCATTAAAACAAAAAAACAAGACCATTTGGACGGAACCTTATACTGATCAGGCTACGAATGAACTTGTCATTACGGCAGCAAAAGCCATATATGATGATCGTGATGAATTAATAGGCGTGCTAGGTGTCGACATCTCCATCGATACAGTGATCACGATGGTCAATCAAACGAAATTCGGCGAAACGGGCTATACGGTTTTGCTGGATCAGAAAGGGTCATTCGTTACACATCCAGACAAGGAAAAAATTCAACAGGATATATCAAAGGAAAATATTTTCAAAAAAATGAAAGGTGAATCCGGATCAATGATCGAGGAATTTGAAGGGCAAAGCCGAATCGTCGGATACGCCACAAATCCTACCACCGGATGGAGAATAGCAGGGGTAATGGAGGAAAATGAAGTGAAAGTCCGGGCAAGCCCGATGATAATCGATAATGTCATCACACTATTGATTGTCTTTACCGTCACTGCACTATCTGCCATCTTCATCACCCGTTCTTTAACGAATCCCATTAAAAAGCTGCAGGAATCCATACGGAAAATGGCTGACGGCGATTTCACCTCCTGGAATTCCATTTCCAGAAAAGATGAGATTGGCCAACTTGCAGAAGACACCAGCTTAATGACCAGGAATATGAGTCATATGTTAGGGGTTGTCAACAACCTTTCCGATAAAGTATCGGATTCCTCCATGACGCTAGTGGCCAGTGCCGATGAAAATTCGGCGGCAGCTAACGAAGTGGCCATGACGATGGAACAAATAGCAGCCGGTGCCATAGACCAAATCGAAGTCGGGCACAATAACGAAATGGCCGTAAAGCTATTGGCTGACAAAATCAATGATCTTGAGGCGCAAACGGGAAAAATGGCCACGGAATCCGAAAATATGTTCAAGGCTTCCGAAAACGGAATCACTCAAGTACAAGGCCTGAAACAACAATTCAATGAAACGTCCCAGATATCCAATAAGATGAGCACGGCAGTCAAATCATTGGATGCACGATCCAATGATATCAGTGCGATCGTAAAAACCATAAGCGGGATTGCAGGACAAACGAATTTACTCGCCCTGAATGCTGCCATCGAAGCAGCGAGGGCTGGTGAACACGGAAAAGGGTTTGCAGTTGTTGCCGATGAAGTGAAGAAATTGGCCGAACAAACGGAAAAATCACTGAAAGAAATCTCCGAAATCATTCAAGCCATGCAAACAGATACAACCAATACCGTTCTTTTGATTGATCAAGTCAATCAAAAAATCCATCTTCAGGATACTTCTGTAACGGATACGGAAAATGCTTTCAGTCACATTGCATCCATCATCACGACCACATTCAGCAATTTTGACGAAATAAAAGAAATGATGAACGATATGGTAAACGAGGTCACACGGATGGCGGGCAATGCAGAAAAATTAAATTCAATCAGTCAGGAAACTGCGGCAGGAACTGAAGAAGTATCAACTTCCGCAGAACAAACGAATGCTTCCATGGAACAATTAAATGCCCTGGCTAGTGAATTGGATGCCCTATCCCAGGAAATGCACAAAGAAATAAAGAAATTCACATTCTAATCAAAAAAAAGGACGGCCCCCTAAGGGATCCGTCCTTTTTAAAATGACGACTTATAGAGTTCTTCTGCCATTCGTCAGCGTTTCATCGGTTTCGGTTATTCCCGAGTAAGAAGAACTGGATTTTCTAGCATCCGAATCGACTAACACAAGCAATTTGCCGCTCTTTACATCCGCTTCATAACGATTCGCTTCGTCTTCAGGTATGCCCATTCCGATTAATGTACCGGCCAATCCTCCTGTTCCAGCGCCTACAGCCGCTCCGGCTAATGTTGCAGCAAGCGGTCCTGCAGCCAGTACCGGCCCGATTCCCGGAATCGCCAACGCACCCACACCTGCCAATAATCCGGCAGCACCGCCCAAAATACCGCCAGTCGCCGCACCAGCTGCGAGCCCCTCTTCAACTTTTGTACCCGTTTCTTCATTCACTGCATTTAATTCTTCTTTATCTTTAGCTACCACTGAAATATCTTCACGATTATACCCTTGGGCCTGTAATGACTCAACAGCCTTTATGGCTTCTTCTCCAGTTTCATATACACCAATTATACGTTTATCCATATCTATCATCCTCCTTAAAGAATGTAAATTGTCGCTCCCCCTTTACATACCCCAGGGGATGAAAGTGCTAAACGTTATTTAACAGGAAAATATTTTCGAGTTAACCCTTATTCAGAAAGGGTATATATAATAGTAGTATGCATATTTTTAGGAGGTTTTCTTTTTGCTCATCGAGTTACTTAAAGATTTAGTATCTATCGACAGTTCATCGAAAGAAGGAGCCAACCAAGCGGTAGATTACTGTGCGGACTGGCTTAAAGATCAAGGACTTACCGTGAATGTGATTGTAAATAACGGTTATAAAATGCTTGTTAGCGAGATTGGCAGCGGAGATAAAACCCTAATTTGGAATGGCCATGTCGATGTTGTCAGCGGTACGCCGGATCAATTCTTCCCTGAGGTTCATGAAGGAAATTTATATGGACGCGGAACAGCCGATATGAAAGCTGGAGTTGCAGGGATGATGTGTGCATTTACCGAACTGAAAGATAAGGACTTAGGTTTAAAAATCCAGCTACAGATCGTATCGGATGAAGAGATTGGCGGGTTGAACTGTTCCGGATATTTAGCGAAACATGGTTATCGGGGGGACTTTGTAATCTGTGCTGAACCGACGCAACTGGGAATCGGACTCCAGGCAAAGGGTGCCCTTCGTCTCGATATTGAAGTATCCGGCAAATCTGCACACGGAAGCCGTCCATGGGAAGGCGTGAATGCAATTGAAAAGGCCTATGATCTCTATCAAAAAATAAAGGAACTTCCTTTCACCCGGGATCATACTCCCCTTTACTCTTCCCCTTCACTTAACCTAGCAAAAATAAAAGGCGGGGATGTCTATAATAAGGTACCGGATGCTTGTTTGCTAAGTCTTGATATTCGCTATCTTCCTACGCAAACAATGGAAGAAATCATTGCTCAGATCGAAAGTGTGACAGGAAATAATGTTCACCTTAATATGTACAGTAAACCTGTAAAAACCGAAGAATCAGACCCATTCATCACTTTGCTCCGACCGATTATCGAAAGAAACACCAAGCAAGATGCTGTCATTTTTGGACAACATGGCTCTGCAGATACCGTCTTTTTTGCGGCATATGATATCCCAGCGATTGAATTCGGACCAAAAGGCGAGAACTGGCATGGAGATAGGGAATGCGTCAATCTTGAATCAGTAGCAGTCTACCAAAAAATGCTGGTCGATTTCGCTTCTGAATTTATTTTACATTAATCCAAATCATGAAAAAAGCCGGCATCATATAGACAAAAGGAAGTCTATCTACATTTTAAAAACAAAGTTGATTGAAACGAAAGGTGCGAGACTCCTGCGGGAAAAGCGCGTCCAAGGGAGACCCCACAGGCGCAAAGGCGCCGAGGAGGCTCCCGGACCGCCCGCGGAAAGCGAGTGCCTGGAGTGGAAATCAATGTTCGAATTTTAACAAGCTCTCAAAAAAACTTAGACAAACTCGATTTTCATCGATTTTGTCTAAGTTTGAGCCGGCATCACATAGATGTCGGCTTTTTTCATGTTCCGAATATCCTCTCCCACTAAAATAAACAGCATTCAATCGTCTATTATTACGTTGTTTTTTTACAAAATATACAGGACTTTAAAACCAGGGATTTCACATCCATATATTACCTCATTAAACAGGATACGCCATTACATCAACACTATTTAACAAAAATACGCTTATACTGACATAATAAATAATATATTCACATTTAACAGATAAGTACTTTTGACCTAGTTTATATTACATTTATTTATCAAGGGAAACCTTTTTGTAACACAATTACTATTCCACCGAAACATTATTGTCATAAAGACCTGTTATTCTAAGTCTACGATTTAAAACAAAGGAGACTATTCATTTTGAAAAAAATACTACTTCCACTATTCACTGCTTTCTTTTTGGTATTTAGTTTTTCCGGAGTTTCATCGGCTGCTACTACTACATACAAAGTTAAAAGCGGCGACACACTATGGGGTATCGCCAATAAACATAATATAACAGTCAATCAACTCAAAAGTTGGAACAACCTGAAAAAAGATAACATCCATCCAAAACAAGTTTTAAAGGTCAAGAAAACATCGACCTCTGCTAAAGCTAAAGCAAAAACAACATCATCATCCAAGAAATATAAAACGATCACGGTGAAGGCAACAGCTTACACTGCGAACTGCAAAGGCTGCAGCGGGATTACAGCATCTGGTCTTAACTTAAAGAAAAACCCTAACGTAAAAGCCATCTCGGTCGACCCTAAGGTCATTCCACTAGGAACAAAAGTTCATGTAGAAGGATACGGGGATGCCATTGCGGCAGATAAAGGCGGCGCAATCAAAGGAAATAAAATTGACGTCTTCTACTCTTCTCACTCAAAAGCTATCAATTGGGGCAGAAAAACCGTTAAAGTAAAAATCTATAAATAATGATAAGCACCAGCCTGAAAGTTTTCAGGCTGGTCTTTTGTTTTTCCCATTCTTACAAACATCTAAACAACCAGTTGACCTTCAAACGGAAATATTTACTGAAATTTCAGTCAATGTTATGATTAGTACATCTTAATCAAAAGAGAGGTGTGCGCTTTGAATATTGTCATTATAGGGGCCGGGGCACTCGGCTCCTACTTTGGGGGCAGGTTGCAGCAGGCCGGACAGGATGTTCAATACCTTGTCCGAAAAAACCGCGCCGAACAATTGAAGGAAAACGGGATCAGCATAACCAGCCCACATGGAAACTACCAATTCAACGACCTTCATATCACAGAGAATGTAAATGATATCGAAAAGGTCGACCTCGTGATTCTCGCCGTAAAAGGCCAGCATCTGCAAGGCACTCTTACAGATTTAAAGGTCCTTGTTGAAAAGGGCGCAAAGGTCCTCCCGCTTTTGAATGGATTGGAGCATATATCCATTTTACAGGAGGCGCTGGGCGATGAAGCCGTTTTGGGAGGAAGTGCCTTCATCATCGCCACCCTTGATGAAAAAGGTCATGTCATTCACTCCAATGAAAATCACGATTTAATCTATGGCACGCTTCATCCGTCACAAAAAAAGATTTGTGATGAATTCGAACAGGCGGCGGGATCAGCTATCATGAAGGTAAGCAGAACGGAAAACATATTGATCAGGATGTGGATCAAATACATGTTCATCACCGCATTTTCCGGTGTGACAACAGCATCGAACCTCCCTATCGGCACGATACGGAGATACCCGGAAACCAATGGATTGCTAGAAAAGGTCCTTGTTGAAATGAAGGAGCTTGCAAATGCTTATGACGTCGGAATTACTGTGGAGAATATTGCTCAAGCGTTGGAAAACATGGCAGGCTTACCTGATGAATCCACCTCTTCGATGCATCAGGACCGCCGGAAGGGCCTAACCCTCGAAGTGGAACATTTACAGGGCGGTGCACTGCGCCTAGCCGACAAGGTCGGTTTGAAACTTCCTGTGATTGGAACCCTATATGCACTAATAAAACCATTTGAAAATTGATTTTCGCCAATACCGGTGCTCCACCGGTATTTTTTTACGGCTTAGTAATCTCTCTATATCCTAATCTTCACTTTTAATTCCTCTTCAGTTATTCAAAATCCCCAAGACCAAAAAGAACAAAAAGAAAACAATATCACCAAAAGAATAATCTGATTCTTTCTTCTGTTACACTATTATCAAGTTAAGAAAGCGCTATCATATAACAAAGGAGAATGCCCCTTGAAAATATTAAAAAATTTAACAGTTCAGGTCATCATCGGTATCATTCTGGGTATAGCAGTCGGTTTCTTCTTCCCTGCTTTCGGTGAACAACTGAAGATATTGGCTGATTTATTTATTAAAATGATTAAAATGGTCATCGCACCAATCATCTTCTTAACCGTCGTAATCGGAATTGGCGGTATGGGTGATATGAAAAAGGTTGGCCGCATCGGCGGTAAGGCCCTGCTTTATTTTGAAATCGTCACCACTTTCGCACTTGCCATCGGAATCATCGTGGTCAATCTGCTGGGACCTGGTAAAGGCTTTAACATCGATTCAGTCGAGGGCGGAGATGTATCACAATATACGACAGCCGCTTCCGAAACGGAACATGGCGCCGTTGCTTTCATTTCTAATATCATTCCTGATAATGCCGTTGCCGCACTGGCTGGCGGAGACTTACTCCCTATTCTATTCTTTGCCGTATTATTCGGATTATCAATGGCGGCAATGGGACCGAGAGTGCAGCCAGTCGTTTCTTTCTTTCAGCATATTGCCGACATTTTCTTCGGCATCGTCGGTATGATCATGAAAGTTTCTCCATTGGCCGCATTTGGAGCAATGGCTTATACAATCGGTAAGTTTGGCCTTGGTTCTTTAACCTCGTTAGGACAATTAATGGGCAGTGTTTATATCACAATGGCACTTTTCATCGTTCTTATCCTTGGCTCGATTGCAAAAATGTATGGCTTTAATATTTTCAAGTTCATTGCCTATATAAAAGAAGAGATCCTCTTAGTTTTAGGAACTTCTTCATCGGAATCCGCCCTGCCAAGCGTGATGAAAAAACTCGAAAAATACGGTTGCTCAAAATCGGTAGTCGGTTTGGTTGTCCCAACCGGTTATTCTTTCAACCTTGATGGCACATCCATCTACTTATCCATGGCAGCGATTTTCATCGCCCAAGCCTATGGTGTCGATTTAAGCATCTGGCAGGAGTTGACCCTTCTAGGAATCTTGATGTTAACATCCAAAGGTGCTGCCGGTGTAACGGGATCCGGGTTCATCACACTTGCTGCAACATTAGCTGCCTTCCCAATGATTCCAGTTGAAGGAATGGCATTACTGCTTGGGGTCGACCGCTTCATGTCAGAAGCACGCGCCATCACCAATCTAATCGGTAACAGTGTCGCTACAGTGGTCATTTCTAAATCAGAAGGTGAATTCAATCCAAACCAAGCCATCTCAGGTGATATGAGTGAAGTGGCTGTCTCATCGGAAAAATAATTGAACCTTGAATGAAGAGGTGTGCAACTTGCACCTCTTTTTTGTGTATTTCTCCCTTTCTAGCAATGAAAGCCATTTTTCTATAAATAGCCAATCAAATAAATTTCAGAATCACTGAAAAGTGTTTATACTTTTATGTAACAGGTAAAAGTATAAAGTTTAAAGTTTTAGTAGTTTGATGGATTTAACCAAATTAGGAGGTTTTATCATGAAGGATTACGGATTATTTATTAACGGTGAGTGGTCGGATTTTGGATTGGATAAAATTGAAGTGAGAAACCCGGCAACGGATGAAGTCGTTGCCACCGTACCTAAAGGCGGTGCAACTGAAGCGGCGAAGGCTGCAGATGCCGCATATGAAGCCTTTACGGGCTGGGCTGCACTCTCAGTCTACGAACGCGCTGAACTAATTTGGAAGTGGCATCGATTGATTGATGATCATAAAGAAGAACTGGCAAAAATCATGACTGAAGAGCAAGGAAAGCCCCTTAAAGAAGCTCTTGGTGAAATGACATATGCCAATGGCTTTTTATCTTGGTTTGCCGAAGAAGGAAAAAGGGTATACGGCGAAACGATTCCTGCTTCCGTGTCCAATAAGCGGCTTTTTGTGACTAAACAGCCTGTCGGAGTTGTAGCTGTCATTACGCCTTGGAACTTTCCTGCAGCCATGATTACAAGAAAAGTGGCACCAGCGCTTGCCGTCGGCTGCACAGTCGTCATTAAACCGGCAAACCTTACTCCCATAACAGCTTTAAAAATGGCTGAATTAGCTGAAGAAGCCGGCATTCCAAAAGGAGTCATCAACGTCGTGACAGGAAAATCCTCAGAAATCGGCGAAACTTGGCTTCAAGATACGAGGGTTCGTAAATTGACGTTTACCGGTTCTACAGAAGTCGGCAAAACCCTGATGAGGGGCTCAGCAGACACGGTAAAGAAAATCTCGCTTGAACTCGGAGGTCACGCACCAGCAATCGTTCTTGAGGATGCCGACCTTAATAAAGCGGTTGATGGCATCATCAGTTCAAAATTCCGTAACGCAGGACAAACATGCGTCTGTTCAAATCGCATTTATGTCCACGAAGCCATTCAAGAGGCCTTCATCGAAAAGCTCGTTGCCAAGGTCAAGGAACTAAAGGTAGGAAATGGACTGGAAGATGGCGTCGATATCGGTCCGCTTATCGATCAAAATGCAGTGGATAAGGTTCAAAAACAAATTGATGAAGCAATCAGCAGCGGCGCTAAGCTCGAAGCTGGCGGCAAATCAATAAGCGGCCTTTTTCTTGAACCGACCGTATTGTCCAACATTGATGACAGCATGCTCTGCATGAAGGAAGAAACATTTGGTCCACTAGCTCCCATTGCCTCCTTTAAGACTGATGAAGAGGCAATCAAGAGGGCAAATGACTCCATCTTCGGTTTGGCAGCTTACGTCTTCACTGAAAACATCACAAAGGGCATCAAATTCACCGAGGCACTTGAATTCGGTATTGTTGGCTTGAACGATGGACTTCCTTCCGTTCCGCAAGCTCCATTTGGCGGATTCAAGCAAAGCGGACTCGGCCGTGAAGGCGGACACCAGGGCATCGAAGAATTCTTGGAAGTAAAATATATTTCCTTAGGCTTGTGACCAGAAAACGGGCCCGACTCAATTGAGTCGGGCCCGTTTTTTCATTCCAATATATCTTCTTCAAGCTTTTCCTCTTTTCGGATCCTGATGAATTTAACGATATTCAATACTATCGTTTTAACAACCGAGTAGGTCGGAACGGCCAAAATCATGCCGATGATACCGGCAATGTTTCCGGCCACGAGCAATAGGATGATGATGGTCAGCGGATGTGTGTTCAATTTTTTCCCGATGACTAGCGGTGAAATGAAATTACCATCCAATTGCTGAATGACCGTTACCACCAGAATGACCAATAATGCCTCTGTCGGTGAATGAATCAATGCCACAATGACAGCAGGAGCGGCTCCGATAAACGGGCCTACATATGGAATGATATTGGTTACAGCACCAATCAGCGCGAATAAGAACGCGTAAGGCAAACCAATGATCAAATACCCGATGAACGTTCCGATCCCGACAAACATGCAAACAAGAATCTGCCCTTGTATGTATGTAGTAAGCGTCCCGCCAGTTTCCTGAAGTACTGTTAAAGCTGGTTTTCTATAGCGAACCGGTACGAATTTCATAATGGCGGCCGGAAGCTTATCTCCATCCTTCAACATATAAAACAGGATGAAAGGAACCGTTACGACCACTAAAGTAATATTCGTCACCACGCTGAAAACGGAAGTTAAACTGTTCGTTATATTACTAGGTAAGTTGGTCAAATATTTTTGCAGCGAATCCCCTACTTCTTGCAGAGGTACATAATCTTGTTCCACCGTCCATAAAAACCATTTTGACTCCGCAGAATCTTCAATGAACTTCCTTGTTTGATTGAAATAATCCGGAAGGTTATTGATTAAGTCCGTAACCTGTTTGGAAAGTGACGGGCCAACCAGACCGACCAGTAAACTAATCAACCCAAGGAAAAATACGTAAAGCAATAAAATCGCCAATCCCCTTGGCATTCTCCTTTTAACGAGGAAATCAACGGTAGGGTTGAACAAAAAGTAGAGAAAACCCGAAATCAAGATTGGAAAGAACAATGTAGATGTAAAAATGACTATTGGTTCAAAAAGAAAAGAAATCTTTGTACCAACATAAAAAAGTAAAGACAATAGTAATAACTCTAACGTCCAAAAATGCAGTTTTTGCTTGAACAAATTATCTCCTCCACTATAAGCAATTCTATATAACTCCCTATTTCTAAGGAAACAACATCATGAATGTGAAAAATTCTATGTATGATAATCTTTCATTGTTAGCAGTTTACCATATTTCTATAACTTGAATGAATAATTATATACAAAAATAAAAGAAAAAAGCCTAAAGATACAGTTCCCTATCCATTTGATGGTTAAGCATCATTTTACACTTTAAAATCTGTTATTTGTCGCAGAAAAAAGAATCAATAGGAAACACCATACAAATTACTTAGGAGAAATAATCTATTTACCTTTCAATATTCCATTGATGTGACGAAAGATTCATTGGTTTTCACCTATACCGGACACGGACCCAAATAAAAAACCCCGCTGAATGGGCGGGGTTTTGAGTCTTATTTTTGATCTTGAAGAACCGCTTCAAGCATCGTACCGTTTTTAGCTAGGTTCGTATGCCATGAAAATGCTTTTTCAAGTATGTGCGGAGTTTGATGCCCGCCCGTTTGCGCAACAGCTTCAGTGAAGTATGCACGAAGCTGTGGACGGTAGTCAGGATGAGCACAGTTTTCTATGATTAACTCTACGCGCTCTTTTGGTGCCAAGCCACGTAAATCAGCGATCCCTTGCTCTGTCACTAATACATCCACATCATGTTCAGTATGATCCACATGAGAAACGAAAGGAACGATACTGGAAATTTTGCCGCCTTTTGCATATGATTTCGTTACGAAAATGCCTAGGCGTGAGTTACGGGCAAAATCTCCTGATCCGCCAATTCCATTCATCATTCTTGTCCCAGAAACATGTGTCGAGTTTACATTACCATAGATATCACACTCTAAAGCTGTATTGATTGAAATCAAGCCCAAACGACGGATGATTTCAGGATGGTTAGATATTTCTTGTGGACGAAGAACCAGTTTATCACGGTATTTTTCAAGCTCACCGTAAACTTGTTTCCCTTTTTCTTCAGCTAATGTAATCGAACACCCTGAAGCGAATTTAACCTTTCCAGCATCGATTAAATCAAATACCGCATCTTGCAGCACTTCTGAATAAACTTCCAAATCCTTGAATTCGGAATCAAGGAAGCCAGCGAATACTGCATTTGCCACTGAACCTACACCCGACTGAAGCGGAGCAAGGCTTTCAGTTAAACGGCCAGCCTTGATTTCTCCACGAAGGAAGTTAATGAGGTGGTTGGCGATTGTTGCAGTTTCTTCATCCGGCGGCACGATTGTGGAAGGTGCATCAAGATCTGTAGAAACGACGATTCCCATTACTTTTTCAGGATCAACCGCAATGCCGATCGATCCAAGGCGATCACTTGCTTTAGTCATAGGAATCGGTTCGCGTTCCCCTTGTTTAGCCGGTGTATATATATCATGCATCCCTTCCAATCCTTCTGGATGGGATACGTTCAATTCAATGATCACATGTTTAGCTTCTTGAACGAATATGGCTGAGTTGCCTACAGAAGTTGTCGGGATGATCAATCCATCTTCCGTAATCGCCAATGCTTCGATGATTGCAAAATCTATCGGTCCGACAATGCCTTGACGAACTTGTTCAGCTGTATGAGACAAATGCTGATCCACATAAGTTACTTCATCAGCATTGATTTTATTGCGAATGCCTTTATCCGCTTGGAACGGCAAACGTTTATTTATGATACCTGCTTCCGCCATATGTTGGTCGACTTCCGGTCCTAATGAGGCACCAGTATAAACGTCAACTTTGAATTTTTCAGTTTTAGCTCTTTCAACTAGAGCCATCGGAATAACTTTAGCATCACCAGCACGGGTAAATCCACTCATTCCGAGTTTCATCCCATCTTTAATCCATGAAGCTGCTTCTTCCGCTGTAACTACTTTCCCCTTAAATTGTTCGTTGCGAATTTTTTTGAAAACGCTTTCGTTCATACAAAAGACCCCCATTTTTCGCTTTTCTTACACTTAATTTTACCAATCCTGTGTAATCGTCACATTCATTTTCGAATGAAAAGCCTTAAATTGGGCATAAACCAGCATTTCTTTCACACAAAGGAGAATCCTAAAACCCCAAAGCCCTCCTAAATTGACTTGCATATGTTTGACTGACCTGGATTTTGGAGTTGTCTTTCATTATCAATAAAAATGTAGAATGGAAATCAGGAAGGATCTCTTGTATATAGTTGATATTGACGATGTACGAACGGTGCACACGAATGAATAAATCACTAGGTAAAATGAATTCCAATTCACTTAAATTCATTTTATGAAATCCACTCACACGTTCGGACTGAATTTTAGTTTTCCTATTTTGAGCTTCCAGATACATAATTTCAACATATGGAAGCGGTATCCAGCGGTCATCTGTTTTAATGGTCAGGAATGATGTCGGTAAAATTAATGGCTTTGACGGCAAGATGGCCGTTACCGCCCCTAAAGGATTGCCCTCGTCCATGATAGGAACACTCAGCCCATAGTAAGGTACGCCAAATACATTACTTTCAACTTGCACCCCTATTTTTTTACGGACGCTCAGCGCTTTATATGTCGCCGTATTTTCACTGATTAAATCACCTGGTTTTATTCTTAAGTCCACTTGTTTGCTCGGTTGATAATAAATGTATTTTTCGGAATCAGCCACAGAAATTGAAGCATCCTTCGGAACAAACTCCCTGATGATATTTAAAACGGATTCGACCGTAAATTGATCCATTTCCTTTCACCTCTTAAAAGAACATATTAATAATTTCCCTATTATTAAGCAGGGGCATTCATGAAGTAATTCATAGTTTTTTGGTAAATTTACATTTTTTTGAATTTTCTTTTCGGAAAATTAAAGAAAAATTGAAGTAACTAAGCGAAAAGCGTCGAAAAAAGCAAAAAAATCGTATTTAAATTTATATCCTTATTCATTATAGTTGGAATGCTCCGCGATTTCCATGGGGGATTCAAGAAAAAAGGTTTCCTTAATATACTAATATTTAAATGTCACAATCCAGCTGGACATCAAACAAAAAAAGCCGCTCTCCCCTAGGATAACGGCTGAAAGGTTATTTTTTTGAACGGGGATTTTGAAACGTGGATTTTAATCGGAGTGATAAAATCTCTTCTAAATTTTTCAGTGGCAATTCCAATAAAAAGGGTCTGTCATCAGGTTGATATACATCCTCTGAAATGAGCGTATTAACGATCTTCTGTTTTTTTGCATTAACAATTCGGACCAGTCTCCCCATTTTCAGCTCCCTTTCTTTTATCTTCTGTATCCGGCGGAATTGATCACAGCATCAGATGTCATTCTTTAACGCATCATGACCTTCTTTACCGGTACGGATATTCACAACATTCGCCAATTCATATATGAAGATTTTACCGTCACCCGGTTTACCGGTACTCAAGAATTTCCTTGCTACATCCACAACATCCTGAACTGGCACTTCACACACGACAATTTCGATTTTCATTCGATCATGCAATGACATTTCACGATTTCTGCCTCTATATGTTTCCACATAACTTTTCTGAAGACCCGTTCCTTTTACTTCCGATACTGTCATTCCGCTTACCCCTATTTTTGCAAGTTCCGCTTTGAATTGTTCAAATTGGATAGGACGTGTAATGATTTCTATTTTCGTTAAAATCTCGGACATATGAGCACCCCCCTTTTAAATGGATTCGTGATAAGCTTTTTCTCCATGAAGTGTAAGATCAAGCCCCATTGACTCATCTTCTTCACTGACACGCAACGGTACGAAAAGGTTAATGGCTTTAGCAACGATATAAGTGACCACGGCAACGAAGATATAGGTCGCAATGATCGCTACAAGCTGCTTCCATAACAAGTTGAAATCTCCATAGAATAAACCATTTGCACCGCTTTCGTTTACGGAAGTTGTCGCGAACAAACCTGTAGCGATGCCACCCCATGTCCCGCCGATTCCATGTAACCCGAAAGCATCAAGCGCATCGTCGTAACCCAGTTTATTCTTCAGGAAGAATACGCCCCAGAAACAAACGGCACCGCCGATGACACCGATGATGATTGATGAAGCGGGCGTTACGAATCCGCAAGCAGGTGTAATGGCCACCAAGCCAGAAATGGCTCCGGATACTGCACCCAGCAATGTTGCCTTTTTATTAGCCATATACTCGACGATCAGCCATCCAATGATACCAGCAGCTGCTGCAACAGCTGTATTAACGAATACATTCATCGCCACTTCATTGATTGTCAGTGCGCTTCCGACGTTGAAGCCATACCAACCGAACCAAATTAATGATCCTCCAAGAAATGTTAAAGGAAGATTATGCGGTGCACTGTCCCGCGACTCTTTCCTTTTACCTAACATGATTGCTAATACCAAACCTGCAACCCCTGAAGATATATGAACAACGTTGCCACCTGCAAAGTCAAGTGTACCCAGTTCCGCTAACCAGCCTCCACCCCATACCCAGTGTGCAACGGGAGCATATACGAATAGGGACCATAGGATCGTAAAAATCAGGAATGCTGAAAACTTCATCCGTTCGGCAATGCCACCCGCAATGATCGAGACCGTTAAAACGGCAAAAGTCATTTGGAATAACATGAACAAACTATGGGGAATTGTTTCGCTGTAAGGTCCAGGTGCAAAACCCACATCCTTTAAACCAACCCAGTCCAGACCGCCCAGAAGTGAATTACCAGGTGAAAATGATAATGAATACCCAATCAGCACCCAAAGAATAGAAATGACAGCCAGAGGCATATAACTATGCATTGCCGTATTCAAGACATTTTTACTTTTTACCATCCCTCCATAAAATAAGGCAATCCCTGGTGTCATTAGCCAAACCATCATCGTCGCCAAAAACATGAATACCGAATCTGCCATTTGCATACTGTTTTTTCCCCCTTATTTTTTATATATGTTATGTTTACTAACACTATTATGTTATATTTTTTATCATATACTTAATTTTCTAATAATTCAACTTATTTTTTGTATTTTCCATAAAAATGTTAGATTATATAACATCAATAAGAATAAAGGACCAGTAAATGTTTTTTTGTTTAATAGTCACTTTTCCACATCTTCACGACTCCATGGCTGTTACATTTCACCCTCCACTTATTCCCCCTCGAAAAAACCATTAAAAAAGGGCCCTCCTATTGAGGACCCTTCAATAAATATTCATTAACAGCAACGGGACACTTTCCCACCCTTTGCGTTATACCGTTCATCCTGTGCTTCGCAGAAAAATTCTTTCCTGGTTTTCACGGGATCTCCAGGATGATGCTTTCTCATATGTGCCACATACGTATCATAACTTGGCACGCCGACGAGCAAACTGACGAATTGCTTTCTGTAGCTGAGAATTGTCATTATTCTTTTCAACATCGCTTTCCCTCCCTTATGACGACCTTGATACATAAGGCGTTTCATGTAAATCTATTTTCTGGTTCTTCAAGACTTTTATCCATAACCTAATGGCAGAAATCAGGACCGTGATCACCACGATCATGAAGATGGCACATAGGGCAGCATCCACATAATCATTGACGATAACCCGCTTCATCTCGGCCAGATTGGCTGCCGGAGCAAGAACTTCCCCACTATCATAAGCCGCTTTAAATTTATCCTTATGTGCTAAAAAGCCAATTGCCGGGTTTTCGTGGAACAGCTTTTGCCACCCTGCCGTCATGGTCACTATCAACAAGAATGTAGTGGGCACAAGAGTGACCCATGTGTACGCTTTTTTGCCCATTTTGAAAAGGACCGTCGTCCCAAGCAGCAACGCAATGGCGGAAAGCATCTGATTCGCAATTCCAAACAATGGCCAAAGGGTATTGATTCCGCCAAGAGGATCAATGACCCCTTGATAAAGGAAGTACCCCCAACCGATTACACAAATGGCAGTCGCAATTATATTGGGCAGCCATTTATTCGTTTCGGCAAATGGTTTGTAAAAGGTGCCGATGATATCCTGTATCATAAAACGTCCCACCCTGGTTCCTGCATCAATGGTGGTCAATATGAACAATGCCTCGAACAGTATCGCGAAATGATACCAGAACGCCATCAGGGACGCCCCCCCAATCACTTGCGAGAAGATATGGGCCATGCCGATTGCAAAGGTTGGAGCCCCTCCAGTACGGGATATAATGGTCTCTTCCCCAACATCGGCTGCAAGGCCGGTAATCATCTCAGGTGTCACAAGGAAACCCCAATCTGATATCGTGGCAGCCACTTGCGCTGGTTCCGTTCCCACAACGGCCCCCGGGCTGTTAATGGCAAAATAGATGCCTGGCGTCAATACACAGGCGGCAATCATCGCCATGATGGCTACAAAGGATTCAGTCAACATCGCCCCGTATCCGATTGGACGTGCATGCGATTCGCGTTCAATCATTTTAGGAGTCGTACCTGAGGAAACGAGT
Organism: Bacillus sp. 220_BSPC; assembly: GCF_001054655.1. Classification (NCBI taxonomy): domain Bacteria; kingdom Bacillati; phylum Bacillota; class Bacilli; order Caryophanales; family Bacillaceae; genus Bacillus; species Bacillus sp. 220_BSPC. The sequence goes on along the minus strand of NZ_JVPL01000189.1, from coordinate 21,217 downwards.
GCATGGAATCCCGATACCGCTCCACAAGCGATCGTAATGAATAGGAACGGGAATAAATTGCCGGAAAATACAGGTCCCGTTCCATCGATGAATTGAGTGACGGCAGGCATTTCAAGGCTCGGCATGACAATAAAGATACCTAGTGCAAGTCCGATGATCGTACCGATTTTCAAGAATGTACTTAAATAATCACGCGGTGCCAATAACATCCATACAGGCAAAACGGAGGCAACGAAACCATAGACAATCAACATGATGGCAATCGTTTCCCCGCTGAAAGTGAACATTGGCGCCAATGTTGCACTCTCGGCTACAAAGCGGCCGAAATATAACGCGAGCATCAAAAGTATGATTCCGATAATCGACCCTTCACCAACCCGTCCCGGCCTTATATAACGCATGTAAATGCCCATCAGGACTGCAATCGGTATGGTCGAGGCAATCGTGAACATTCCCCACGGACTGCCCACCAGCGCTTTTACGACAACCAGGGCAAGTACCGCCAGTAAAATGATCATGATACCGAGGATACCGATCATCGCTATCAAGCCTGTAATCGGTCCAATCTCCTCTTTGATCATCTCTCCCAAAGATTTGCCGTTACGGCGCATCGAACCGAAAAGAATGATGAAATCCTGTACGGCACCAGCCAAAACAACTCCGACTACAAGCCATAGCGTCCCTGGCAAATATCCCATCTGCGCTGCAAGGATGGGGCCTACGAGAGGTCCAGCTCCGGCAATTGCTGCAAAGTGGTGGCCAAACAACACCCATTTGTTTGTAGGTACATAATCTTTCCCATCATTATTCGCTTCCGATGGAGTCTGGCGATTGTCATCTAGCTCAAACACTTTCCGTGCAATGAATTTACTATAAAAGCGGTATGCAATTGAATAAACACAGAGTGCCGCAGTAACAATCCACATGGCATTGATGCTTTCCCCCCGGTTTAGCGCGACGAAACCAAAACTCACCGCACCCAATGCAGATATGATCCCCCAAAGAATAACAGACTTAAGCGCTTTCATTTTTTTCCATCTCCTCTCTATCGATCTAGTGTACAACTATAAAAAACCTTCATTTATAAGGGGCCAGGGCAGTATTTCTCCCCGTACCCATTAAATTTAAAGAATTTTATATATATTCTGAATTATATGTTACCGTAAGGTTTTTTAGCAATAGCAATTTAGTCAATTTGTAATGTATTTTCCATTATTTTGTCGATAATTCCCTCCTTTCCCACTTTGGTGGAATCAATGATTTCCATGCTTTATAAAAACCGTATTGTGTGAACGCATTTTTAGAAGGTTCATCATTAAATGAACGGGATGCAATCCCCAAGTTTATGATGCTCATTATGGGACCAACACAAAAAATGCGCGCCGGATGGCCCACATTTTTTCTTTATCCTATCTGATTTTCCCTTAATGAGCTGCGGTTTAGATCGTAATAAAAACCCCTCTGCCGCAACAATTCATCATGGGATCCTTTTTCAATGATCCTTCCTTCATCAAGTACGAGGATTTGATCACTTTGCTGAATTGTATTCAATCTGTGGGCAATGACAAAACTTGTCCTTCCCTCCATCAAGCGCTGTAATGCTTCCTGGATTTTAAGCTCGGTTATCGTATCTATGCTACTTGTCGCTTCATCCAAAATCAATAAAACGGGATTTGCTAAAATAGCCCTGGCAATCGATATTAGCTGGCGCTGCCCCTGACTTATTCCACTGCCATCTTGATTCAAGATGGTATCGTATCGATCTGGCAGTTTCATGATAAAGGAATGGGCATTGGCAAGCTTGGCTGCATTCACCACTTCTTCATCTTCCGCCTCCAGCCGGCCGTAGCGGATATTTTCACGAATCGTACCTTGAAACAAGAAGGAATCCTGTAAAACGAAGCCCATATGCTTACGGAGACTGGACCTCGTCACCTGTTGGATATCCTGGCCGTCAATCAATATCCGGCCGCTGTTCGGCTCGTAAAAACGGGCAAGAAGATTAATGATCGTGGTCTTACCTGCCCCCGTGGGACCTACAAGCGCGATGGTCTCCCCTTTTTTTGCATGGAAACTAACATCATATATCGTTTGCCCTTCATCATTATACGAAAAGGAAACACCCTCAAAGTCCACCTCACCGCGTACTTCACGAAGTTCAGAAGCCTGTTTCTCATCCACTTCTTCTTCTTTTTCATCAAGTATGGCGAAAACCCGTTCAGCACCGGCAACAGCTGAGAGGAGTGTATTGAATTGGTTAGCCAGGTCATTGAGCGGACGGGTGAATTGCCTTGAGTACTCTGTGAAAATGACAATGACCCCGATGGAAACCGTACCTATGCCACTCAGCGCCAAAAACCCGCCGACAGCGGCTATTACCGTGAAACTTAAGTTGTTCAGTAAATTCATCAGTTTTGGGATCAGCCCTGAATATGATTGTGATAGGAATCCGGCTTTCTTTAAATTTTCACTCCGGATGATAAAATCACGGATCACTTTATCTTCCTGTGAAAAAGCCTTTACGATCCGTTGTCCGGAAATCGTTTCTTCTATAAACCCATTCAGTTCTCCAAGGTTCTTCTGCTGTGCTTTAAACAGCTTTCCCGTCCTGTTCGTTATCCACCTCAGGCCGAAGAACATGAGAGGAACGATGAATAAGGTTAAAATAGTTAATAAAGGGCTCAAATACAGCATGACTCCGATCGTCCCGACAAGTGTCAGCACACTTGAAAAGATCTGGATGACGGAACTATTCAAAGTGGAACTGACATTTTCAATATCATTCGTGACCCTACTCATCAACTCCCCGTGCTGACGCCGATCAAAAAAGGGAATGGACAACTGGTGAAGCTTTTTGAATAGTTGATTGCGCATCGCATAAACCGTATCCTGTGCAATTCCGATTATCCAATAATTCTGAAGCCACATGGAAAGGGAATAAAATATGTAGACTCCGAGAAGCCCTAAAAGAAGGCTGATCAGCCCCCCGCTATCCCTTGTGACAATATAATCATCAATGGCCATCCCAACAAGAAAGGGTCCAAGCAATCCCAAAACCGAGCTTATCAGTACCATGAAAAGGACACAAAATAGCAGGCTTTTATTCGTTGCCAAGTAGGGAATGATCCTTTTTACCGTATTCCAGGAGTTGACCGGTTTAGACTTTGCCTTATCGGGAGATATTCTTCGACTCAAGCGAAATCCCCTCCTCCCCAAACTGTGAGCGAACGATTTTTCGATAAAGATCGCTTGTTTGCATCAAATCCTGATGTTTCCCCAGCGCAAGGACTTGACCGCTTTCCAGCAACAAGATTTTGTCAGCCTCCATGGCTGTACTGATTTTTTGTGTAATGATGAGCGTTGTGCATGTATAGTCCTTTAAAGCGGCAAGCAATTTACTTTCCGTCTTCAAATCCAGGGCACTTGTACTATCATCCAGAAGGAGAATCTTCGGTTTGCGCACCAATGCTCTTGCAATCGATAAGCGCTGCTTTTGCCCTCCCGAAAGGTTCACTCCTTTTTGCCCCAACTGGGTTTCATATTGCTTCGGAAGTTTCATTACGGTCTCATGGACCTGAGCATGCATGGCCGCAGCCATGATTTCCTCCACCGAGGCACCCTCTTTTCCCCAAGCGACATTATTTTTTATGGTCCCCGAAAAAAGCAGGGCCTCTTGCGGTACATAGCCGATCCTGTTCCGCAGCGAATTCAAGGGAATATCTTTCAGATCCTGGCCATCAATTTGAATGGAGCCGCTTTCAACTTCATATAATCTCGGAATCAGCTGAAACAGTGATGTTTTCCCTGATCCTGTCGCTCCTATGATGGCAAGCGATTCTCCCGGATCGATGGAGAAGGTCAGGTTTTTCAATATCGGGGTTTCGGTTCCAGGATAGCGGAAAGATACATCCAGAAACTTAATGCCTCCCCCATTGACGGCCCCACTCTTGCTTTCCGCCTTACCTTCATCAATATCTATCGGGGTTTCAAATATTTCCGTCACACGTTCCGCTGAAGCCTTCGCACGGGAAATGACCATGATCAGCCATGAAAAAACGGAAAGGGATGCCGCGATCCTCGTGGCATAGTTGACAATCGCCACAACTTCCCCTACCTGTATATCTCCCGTTGTTATAAATTCACTTCCAAGCCAGAGAATGATCAGAATCGCCACATTCATGACAAGCATCAGCACAGGCATCGTCGTTTCAATTAAACGAAGGGAAGACACAGTCTTTCTTTTCAACTCTTCATTCGCATCGACAAATCGGCCGATTTCATGCTCCTTACGAAGAAAAGCTTTGATCAAGCGCATGCCTATCAGGTTTTCCCTCATGACTCCATTGACATTATCGAGTTTTTTCTGGACGAGCTTAAACAGATTAGCCGCCCGCTTCATAACCCATCCCAAGAAGAAAACCAGAACCGGAATTGAAATGACCAATACGAGGGATAATTTCAAATCGACCGCAATAGCCATGATCGCTCCGCCGATTACGATCAACGGCGCCCTTGCCATGATACGCAAGCCCATAAAAATCGTATTTTGAAGTTGGGTCACATCATTCGTCATCCTTGTGATTAACGAGGAAGTCGGGATATTATTCAAGTTCGCAAAAGAAAACGCCTGTATTTTACCAAAAAGGCTTTTCCTGACATCATGTCCAAAGCTTTGACTTACATGTGATGCCGTAAATGAATTAACGATCCCGCCAAGAAATGAAAAAACGGAAAGTCCAACCATGACACTTCCCCATTTAATCACCACCGATAAATCTTTCTGCAAAATGCCATCATCAATGATTTTTGCTATAAATAGAGGTTGTAATAGCTCTACCCCGAGCTCGACAATCATTAAGGTTAAAGCAAGAATGATCAAAAGCCAGTATGGCTTAAGAAATGAGGACAATTTTTTCATCTATGACACCTTCGATTCTCCGTATGTAAATAGCATCTTTTCATCCTCTCATTATACATTTTTATACAGATTTTTTAAAAGATTTTAACTGTTTTAAAGCATTGGTAAATATCTTGATTTTTTTTTATAAATACCCTTGACAAATAACAGGAAATAAGCGAAAATTCTAATTGATAATGATTTTCAATTTCATTATCGATCTCTGAAATTTGATAAGCAATTACGATATTCTCTTATCGTACCCTTTTGATATTGTACATAGATACAATGTCGCCCCGGCTTCTCTGTGCCTAGTAAAATTATATGCTCATTAGCGAATGCAAGTCACTAGAATATTGCCCCCTCTTTATTCAAGTAATTTATTCACATTGGAAGCATATTAGGCAGCCGGGGATTATTTTTTTTCAACTATTAAACTTACATATATGATTAAAGGAGCAGGATGATCATGAAACTAGAAGATATCATTAAAGAACGGCGCAGCATCAAACGATTTAAGGACATTCCTGTTCCTATTGATACCATCCAATCATTATTGGAAACTTCGACATGGGCACCGAACCATAAAATGACCCAGCCATGGCGCTTCGTCGTGGTGCATGGTGATAGCCGTTTAAAACTCGCAGAAGCAACACGTGCATTCATGGAAGGCAAAGAGAAGGACCCTGAAAAGAAAAAAGCAGCCGGACAGCGAGGATATAATAAACTCATAGGTGTACCGATGTTTGTCGCAGTGATCATGGAAGAGAATCCGAATCCCATGACACGTGAAGAAGATTATGCGGCTACAAGTGCCTTGATCCAGAATTTCAGCCTGCTTGCCTGGGAACAGGGAATCGGGATGATATGGGAAACATACGGCATGATACACAGCATGGAGTTTCGTGAAGCTTTGGGCGTGAAACCAGGCGAGAAGATCGTCGGCAGCCTTCACGTTGGCTATCCCGATATGATCCCTGCCCCGCGTCCAAGGAACGCGATCGATCAACTCCTGACCATTATGGACTAACATAAAAGGAAAGCCTCCAATCTTCCAGTTGGAGTCTCAGACTGTAGACAAACTCGATGAAAACCGGGTTTTCTACAGTTTTTTTATGCTTTTACAATTTGAACGTTGATTTCCCCTCCAGGCACTCGCTTTCCGCGGGCGGTCCGCCCTCGGCTTACGCCTGCGGTGTCTTAGACGCGCGCTTTTCCCACAGGAGCCTCGTGCCTTACAATCCAATCACATATAGTTAGAACTTATTCCTACATTCTTTTTTGTATTATATAGAAGTATTTAACTAGGTGATAAGGATGCTTTCTATTCTATTCAGCAAGATCATTTATAATATGGTGTAAGATATGTATGAGGTTGGCCCCCCCTTTTTATCCGCTTCAAGAGCGTCAACTCCGTTCTCCTCCAATTGCATTTGCCACTTGTCATATGGGTATTAAATTAAAACAGGCGCACTGAACCCTGCAGCGCGTCTGTTAGCTTGTAATGATTATCCCCACACGGTCATTGCCACTACCATAAAGAACCAGATAAAAAGGTATGTATAGTGATTAAAAGATTAATCGCAAAAAACCCCCTTCTAAAAGGAGGTCCCTAAACGCTCATACTCAAAAGAACTCGTGATATAATGCCTGAATTGCCGTCTCTTCGTTGTGCCCTTTCACACCGAACATCATGCTTACCTCCGAAGAGCCCTGGTTGATCATCTCAATATTCACCTTTGCTTCGGCCAAGGCTTTTGACGCTCTTGCCGTTGTACCGACATTATGGCGCATTCCTTCCCCTACGACCATGATCAAGGCAAGATCATGCTCCACATTCACTTCATCGGCATGAAGCTCTTTCTTGATTCGGGAAATGATTTTCTTCTCGGCATCCCCTTTCATCTGGTCCTGCCTAAGAATAAGCGTCACATCATCGATGCCTGATGGAATATGCTCATATGAAACTCCATAATCCTCGAGGATGTGCAGCAGTTTCCGGCCAAAACCAACTTCCCGGTTCATCAAATATTTGCTAATGTAAATACTGCAAAATCCTTTATCACTCGCAATCCCAATAACCGGCCCGTTCGTATTATCCCGTGCATTCACAATGCGGGTCCCTTGTGCCGCCGGATTGTTCGTATTCTGGATATGGACAGGTATTCCCGCACGGAATGCAGGAATCAGCGCCTCATCATGAAATACCGAGAAACCTGCATAAGAAAGCTCACGCATCTCACGATAGGTCAGTTCCCGGATTCCCTTCGGATTGGAAACCACATTTGGATTCACCGCATAAACGGCATCCACGTCCGTAAAGTTCTCATACAAATCAGCCTTGACCCCATTAGCAAGAATCGAACCCGTAATATCGGAACCGCTTCTTGAGAAGGTTAACACATCACCATCTAACGTATATCCGAAGAATCCTGGAAATACAACGATTCCTGGCTCATCACGCAGAGCATATAACCGATCATAAGACTCTGGCAGCACCCTGGTAAATCCACCTTCATCCGTTACGATCAAGCCTGCCTTCTTCGGATTGATATACTGCGCCTCCACTCCAAGGCTTTGGAAATAACCTGCGACCAGCTTCGCATTATTATCCTCGCCACCGGCCTTCAAGGCATCCAGATAGCGCTTCGGGTTAGATTGATCTGCATGCAGCAGTGCCATTAAATTTTCATGAATCCCTGTGATGACACTCTCGGATATATCCAACTCTTCAGCAATGCTCGCATAGCGGGATACAACATCTTCTATCAAATGCTCTCCGTTATCCCCGCGCAGCTGCTGTTCCGCAGCTTCAATCAATAAATCCGTCACCTTTATATCATCGGAATTGCGTTTTCCTGGAGCGGAAACGACCACAATCTTCCTCTCTGGATCAGAAACAACAATTTCGAATACCTTCCTCAACTGTTCACCTGACGCAAGTGAACTTCCACCAAACTTTGCAACTTTCATCTCGACATCCCCTATTTTCGTAAATATTCTGTCAAAATTAACTCTCCCTATTATTACGCTTTTTCTCGAAACAATCAAGTGGAAATTCCATTATAGAAGGACATTTGTGCTTTTAAAAAGGACAGAATGACAGAACCACTGATCGAAATCAGCTATAAACTAAAAAAAGGACAACGGGCATATGCCCATTGTCTCTCCATTCTTTAGCGATTATCCACGGTTTCCGGGTATAAGTCATGATTCATCAAGCGGTAATTCGCCATTTCCTCATACTTCGTACCTGGTTTCCCATAATTCGTGTAAGGGTCGATGGAAATTCCGCCCCTTGGTGTAAACTTGCCCCATACTTCAATATATTTAGGGTCCATCAATTCGATTAAATCATTCATGATGATGTTCATGCAGTCTTCATGGAAATCACCATGATTGCGGAAGCTGAATAAATAAAGTTTCAAAGACTTGCTTTCCACCATTTTCACACTGGGAATATAGCTGATGTAAATGGTAGCAAAGTCCGGCTGGCCCGTGATCGGACATAAACTAGTGAATTCCGGGCAATTGAATTTGACGAAATAATCCCGGTTCGGATGCTTGTTATCGAATGATTCAAGGATTTCAGGAGCATAGTCGAATGTATATTTTGTTCCTTGATTCCCAAGCAGTGTGATATCTTTTTTTAATTCTTCTTCTTTTCTTCCAGACATGAAAAGTCCTCCTAATCCCACATTTCAGGGAGATTCATAAAATGGGCCTCTATATAACAAAAACCATATCTCCTCAAAGATATGGTTGATTCGCGAAAAATATCAAAGCCATAGTTTTTTTAAGAGGGTGATGCTATGAACCTCTCCCGTTTATCGGGAAATATTTTAAAATTGTCATAGTAAATATAGAAAAAATAATCTAATCTGTCAATCATACATTTTAAATTTGGTTTGATTCTTGATGGCATTCAGCTTAAAATGTAGAAGAAGTTTATCCTACATGAAGGAAGAGATTAAGTCAATGTGGATTTTTGCAGCACTCATCACGAGTTTATGTTTCGGAATCAATAACAGCATTTTTAAATGGAGCAGCGGAAAAGGGTATTCCAAGATACATATCCAATTTTTCTTTTATTTTTCAGCATTTATTTTGTCCATTGTTTATGGAGTATTAATGGATGGTTTGCAGATGAACTGGCTGTCCATCATGCTTGGTGCAGCAATTGGTGTACTGAACGCCAATGGTAACATCCAGATGGCAAGCGCCTTTGAAAAGGGTCCGGCAAGCTTGACATCTCCATTAATCGCAGCGAATGCCATATTCCCCATTCTCTGTGCAGCTTTAATTTTTCACGAACATATTTCTTCCTTGCAGTGGAGTGGAATCGCCTGCATGTTTATCGCTACATTAGTCATCCAATATACACCTAATGCAAAAGGTAATCATCAATATGTCCCATGGATGATGCACACATTACTCTCCATCTTATCTTTTGGTGTGCTCGGCATTCTTATGACGACATCAACACGTCTTCATTTAAACTCCCTTGATATCCTTGTATCAATGTATGGAGGCGGAATGCTTTATCTTCTTTCGGCTCTAGCCTTTAAAAAAGAAAAAATCAAGCTAAAGGAAGTCAAAATCGGTTCCTTAGTAGGCTTTTTAAGCATGATAGGCTATGGATGTTATTTCTTTGCTTTGAATACCGGCATCGCAAGCATCATTTTCCCTGTCGTCAGCCTGAACTGTTTGGTTGTCGTATTCGCTGGATGTTATATATTCAAGGAAAAACTAAAAACCTATCAAATTGCCGGTGTTCTTGCAGCATTAATCGGTATTATTTTAACTAAAATATGAATATAGTTCGTATAATAAAAACGACCTGACTGTCATTTATATAAGCCAGGTCGTTTTTTATTTAACCGGAAAATGGAGTAGGTCAAAAAAAAAGTATTGACACCTCCTAAAAAATATCAGATAATTTTGAATATTAACTTTCTCGATTTTACTGCTTTTGAAATGTTTGATTATCCTTCTGCCACGGGTATAAAAGAAATAGGTACAACCACCTCATTTAATTCTGAATCAGGAAAGGAAAGATGCATAATGGTAAAAGTTACAGTAACAGTTGATTTCCAAGGAAAATCTTATCAAACTAACGTCCTAACTAAACCGGGTACTGATCATGAAGTAATTTTACAACAAGCCCTTCATCAAGTTGAAAAACAATGGAAAGCATAAAAAAGCAGGCATCGCAATAGATACCTGCTTTTTTTTACCTTAAATACTATCCAAAATACTTTTCATATGCACGATTAACGACCCTCTTACAGCAATTCCCTCCTACTTAAAAACACATTTAATTGTTTTTTCAAAAGACACTAAAATCAAGATGCCAGTTTTTGCACTAAAATTTTTATAATGAAAAATATCTAATTGAAATGTAATTATATTAAAAGCCTTATAAAAAAAGACGGTCTTTTTAAGGCGCGTCTCAGCTGTAGACAATTTAACCGTTAATTCCACTCCAGGCACTCGCTTTCCGCGGGCGGTCCAGGAGCCTCCTCGGCGCCTTTGCGCCTGCGGGGTCTCCCTTGGACTCGCTTTTCCCGCAGGAGTCCCGCATCTTCCGTTCCAATCAACTTTGTTTTAAAATTTAGTTAGAACCCTTTTGTTTGCAAACTCAAAGACGGTCTTTTAAGGACCGTCTTTTTAATGTTCTATTAAACTAAATTTCTTATTAATGGCATGGAACGTTCTTGGAGGCTATCGGAAAACAGACTATAAGAAATGAGCTTCTTCTTGTACTGTTTAACTACATCCACGCGGTCGCTGTAAATATATACAAATAACCTAACATCCTTTTTGCCTCTTTTAGTATCAATGACCAATGGAGTCCCGCTGTTCTCTGGATGTAAAAACAATTGCTCGTTCCCTGGGAATATATGATTTTTCTTCAAAAACCTAGCGTTATTAAAATAATTAATAACTTGAATTTTTTCTTCACCTTCCAAACGTTTTCCGTCAAAGGTTACGATCGCATTCCCGCCACTAATTTCTGCGTGTATTTTAAATTTGCTGATAATCCAATTAACTGCATCGGTTGGAAGACAGGAAACCAATATTTTTAACAGACTTAAGATAATTGTCAAAATCAAAACCGGCAAAGTCAATTCATCATCTCCGCTACATTTATAAATTAATTCTTATATAACTTATTATATCAAAAGGTGCTGACCGTTTTTCTTAGTAGATGTGTCCGTTCTATTAACGTTTCACTTTAGTAAAACATTTCACTTAAAAGCACGGGCGCGCTTCGAAAGTGTAAATATAATGTTGCGAAATGGTTATACTAAACAATATGGTTTCGATCACATCCTTGTTATCAAACTTCCATGAGTGAAATGGATAGAACGGTATAAAAAATAAAAAAACTGGGCGTCATCAAGACGCCCAGTTTTTCCGGAATCGATTATTGATATCCCCAAATCATTGTTAGCATTGTACCGAAAATTGTAACCAATGCAACGAACAATCCGTAATAAACGTTTGTATAAATCGATGCTTTATCTTCAGACTCACCTGCGTGCATGAACATAACTAATTGAAGTGCAGCTTGCATGAAAGCTGTAACAAGAAGGATGATCATAGCCATTTTCAGTGAGAGATCAAACATAATAACTGATAGTGCGACCAAAGTCAGGACTAGTGAAAAGGCAAATCCCATAACTTGGCCCCGTGGGAATAATTCTTTCATATTACATCATTCCTTTCAGGTAGACGAAACTGAAGATGAAAATCCAGACAACGTCTAAGAAATGCCAGTAAAGTGAAAAGATGAAAGCCTTGTTTGTTGTTTCTGGAGTCATACCGCGCTTTTTGATCTGCATGATGATGAAGGTTCCCCAGAATAAACCAAGTGTAACGTGAGCTCCATGCGTACCTAGTAATGTAAACAAACTAGATAAGAAAGCACTTGTTTGAATGGTTGCTCCTTCATGTACATACTCCACGAATTCATAAATTTCGACTCCCAAGAAGCCTAAACCAAGAATAAGGGTGATGATGAAGAAACCAATCGTTGCTTTCTGCCTTCCAAGTCTCATTGCATTGATTCCAAGACCAATGGTAAAACTACTGGTTAAAAGAAAGATTGTTTGAAACATCAGGGTTGGGAGTTTAAAAAGATGTTCCCCTGTTGGACCATTTCCAGTTCCATCAACTAATACAAAATAAGTGGCGAACAGTGTAGCGAAAAGAGCTATTTCTGCTCCTAGGAAAATCCAGAATCCAAAAATCTTTAAGCGATTTTCTTCCGTGCTATATTCTAGTGGCAGCGAGTTATCTATTTTCATTACTTAGCACCTCGCAATTTATTTTCAGTTTCTTCGATCTCTTCAACAGAGATATAACGTCCGTGATCTTTTTCGAATGAACGGTGAATCATACAAGCAAAGATACCGATCGTTGCAATGATTGCAATGATCCACATGCTGAATACCATCGCAAAGCCCCAAACGAAGAAGATACAGCTCATGATAAACGGCACACCACTGTTATTTGGCATATGGATCTTTTCTACTTTACCGCCAAATAATTTAAAGCCTTTTTTCTTTGCATCCCAGAATGCTTCTGTAGAATCAACTGTTGGCACAACTGCAAAGTTATATTCAGGGATTGGAGTATGTGTAGCCCACTCTAGAGAACGCGCATCCCATGGATCGTTTGAAATATTTCTTGACGCATAACGAGTGCTCCAATAGATATTGTACACAATAAGTGCAAAACCTATTGCCAAGCCAATCGCTCCAACGAACGAGAGCATATTCAATGGACCATACCCTGTTGATTCAGAGTACGTATACATACGACGTGCCTGCCCATCTAAACCAGTGATGAACATCGGGAAGAAGGTTACATTAAAGCCGATTGTAATGAACCAGAACGACCATTTCCCAATTTTTTCGCTCAACATGAAACCGAACATTTTTGGCCACCAATACGTGAAACCAGCTAGTACGGCAAATACAGTACCAGGGATTAAAACGTAGTGGAAGTGAGCTACTAAGAACATTGTATTATGGTATTGGTAGTCAGCACTTGCCATTGCAAGCATTACCCCTGTTACCCCACCGAGTGTGAAAATCGGAATGAAAGCTAAAGAGTAAAGCATTGGAACGGTAAATACGATTTTACCTTTCCAAAGTGTGAACAACCAGTTGAAAATCTTAACACCAGTCGGGACGGCAATTGCCATCGTGGTAATCGAGAAGATACCATTAACCATCGCACCGTGACCCATTGTATAGAAATGGTGAGCCCATACAATGAAAGACAGAGTAGAAATAGCTACCATGGAGATAACCATCGAATTATACCCGTACAGGTTACGACGTGCAAATGTCGAAATGATTTCACTGTAAATACCGAAAGCAGGAAGAATTACTATATAAACTTCAGGATGTCCCCAAACCCAGAACAAGTTAGCCCAAAGCATATCGCTACCGCCATTGGCCATCGTAAAGAATTGAGTTCCGAATAGACGATCCATTGTCATCAACGCAAGTGCCACTGTCAATACAGGGAAAGCGAAAACGATAATGAAGTTAGTGATCAAGATAGACCATGTGAACATTGGCATTTTCATTAAGTTCATGCCAGGTGCTCTCATTTTCAAGATTGTTACGATAAAGTTGATACCAGTCAGTAATGTACCGATACCTGCTATTTGAAGTGCAATCGCGTAATAGTTCGAACCTACTGATTCACTGAAATCGTTACTTGCCAGCGGGAAGTAAGATGTCCAGCCTGCATCAGGGGAACCACCGACTACGAAAGAGATGTTAAATAGCATTGCCCCCATGAAGAATAACCAGAAGCTTACTGCGTTCAGACGTGGAAATGCTACGTCACGCGCTCCAATTTGTAATGGTGTAACAATGTTCATTAACCCAATGATAAATGGCATAGCCATGAACAGGATCATGACGACCCCGTGTGTTGTAAATACCTCATTATAATGCTGTCCATCCAAAAGACCGTTATCTGGAATAGCCGTTTGAGCACGCATCATAAGAGCATCGACGCCACCACGGAAGAGCATAAGCAGTGCTGCCAAGATGTACATGATACCAATACGTTTATGGTCAACCGTTGTTAACCACTCACGCCATAAGTAACCCCATTTTTTAAAATAGGTAATTCCGGCAACAACCGCAATCATGGTTAAACCAATCGCAACCATGGATGCATAAATCGCAGGACTTGGATGAGGTACGGCAAATCGATCAAAGTAATCCATACTTTTGTGACTCCTTTCAGGAAAATATTCCTTATCTTGTAAACCTAGTTGTTTTATCGAACGAAAATTAATTCTTAGTGATCATGATTCATGTTGCTGTGTTCTGAATGTTCCTCGTGTGAATCCTTGGAATCATGTTCTTCAGTATCAGAAGATCCGTGGTCATGACCAGCATTTTCCCCTTCAGGAGCTGGTGAAAACTCTAAGTGAGTTCCAGTGTAAGTGGATTGTCCCACATGACCAGGTTTTAATAATTCATTGAATTTTTCCTCAGTAATCGGTTTAGCAGTAGCTTTAATTTCATCTACCCACTTATCGTATTCTTCTGCAGAAAGTACATTAACGTTGAACGTTTGCTGAGCAAAACCTGAACCACTGAAGTTTGAATTTCGACCCATATACTCTCCTGGTACATCAGCTGCTAAGTGCAACGTGTTAACCATGTCCGACATCGCGTATTTTTGTCCTCCAAGTTGCGGAATCCAGAAACTTGAGATTGGACCGAATGAGTAAAGTTTAAATTCAATTGGTCGGTTAGTAGGTAAAAACAGATAGTTGACTGTTTCGATATCTTCTTCCGGATAACTAAAATGCCACTTCCAGTTGGAAGATGAAGCGTAAATAATTAAAGGCTCTTGATCTCCGTATCCTTTAGGTGTTGCCTCAACTTCATTTGTTGTTTTAACAGTAACAACGGATAGGAAAGCGACGATTAAAATTGGGATCGCAACCCAAATTATTTCAAGAACCTTACTTCCTTCAATATGAGGCGGTTCATAATCATCACGTTGTTTGGAAGCACGATATTTCATTATCATGAAAATATACAGTACCATAACGACAAGGACGACAAAGGCCATTGTCCATATCGAAATCATAATAACATCTGCTTGTGTTGCAGCTACTGGCCCTTTAGGGTCCAAGACCATTAATGGGTTATCGCAACCGGTTAGCACAGTGGCAATAGTAAAAAGTATAGTTAATAGAGACCATTTTATTTTCATAGTACTACCCCTTTCTTACATAATAAAATTCCAATTGGTAATTATTCGGACAAAGTGTTACCATGTTCACAAACCCCGACATACCAATATTAATCCCAAGTCTAAAAAAAGACAATACAAAGTGACATCTGTCACATAAAGTTCATTAAAGAGCAGTAAGAAGATGGTAAATGAACGGAAATGTTCGAAAATCTTCAGCAAATGAAATATAATAATTGTTTAATAACATACCTATGGAAATTCACTTATCAGTACAGGATTGCATAAATTACCGATCCACTATCCGTTTATTACTACTCTAATATAATGAAATGAAAATCCCTCATTATACTCACCGTGTATATTGCCTCAACCCCACTCAAGAATATGAATGATATTACCTATCCTGTCAAGTAGGTGTTTATCGTTGGAAAACATGATTTAAAACGGATTTTTTAAACCCGGCCATGGAAGTTGGTAAATGATAGCCGCACTGGATACGATGTTGAATCCAGGCCTCAAACCTCTTAGGATCCAACACTGGTCAATATTATATATATATAAGGAAACAACGAGTGTGTAATGAGGCTCTTTCCCTCGCAATACTCATTGCCCTGTCAGTATTCCTAAACATGCTTTAGCAGTAGTCATGGATGAAATAATTCAGGGGTCGGTCAAACTTATTGCAACTGTTCATGTTTATCAGTCAGCAGGATAGGACTGAAACCATTACAGGAAAAGGACATTTGACGGTTCATTCAACGACTTCCTTATTGCATCTTCAAGTAAAAGTACAAAAAAAACCACAAAAAAAGGACTTTTGAAAAAATGTCCTTTTCTCGTGGATATAGTTCAAAATGTAAAGTTAGAACTTCCTGAATACGGGCAGTTCTGTTTGGATATCCAAGCACATCGTATGCATTCAATGAAAGGGTTCCTTAAAATATTTTAATACATAACGAGTGCCGTGTATTGTATTAAAATTTAATCGTTACAAATGATATGAAAGCGCATTCAATGATTGGAATCAAATTGGCTCCCTGATAAACGAATCAGCTAGTTTTGTTCAAACATGTTAGTGAATCTGATGATAGTAAGCCAGTTCATTACGCTATATTCTCGGTTTTAGTTACTGAATTCCGTACTTCTTTTTGTATGAGTTTTAGCCTTTGATTTCATTTTTATGATTTTAGTCGTTTCCGGTTCAATTCTTTCACCTTTATGTGTATTCATTACCATTTCTTCTGTCAGGACAAAAAATATACCAACTAGAAAAATGGCAGCTGCACTTAGTGTGATGGCGATTCCAACAACGGTAAATATATAATCCTTATTGTAATCGCTTACAAAAAAACTTAAAGCAAAAATAATAAATCCGATTACACAACCTGTGCCCGATACCCATTTCACTGCATCTAACATCTTCTGATTAGCTTCCATTATTTCATCCCCTTTCTTTCTATTTTATGACATTTCACAAATTTGTCAAATCTTTTCTATTTTTTAACATATTAACGATGAAAACCTTGACAAATAGAAGCCGCTACCATTCACTCTTAGGCATTCAAGCCTATATGAAAAATATGTAAAACAGTGCAAATACACTATCTATTTTTCCGATATTAACCTTTTGTATACTATTAAAAACTTCTAAATAATAGGCCCCTGATGAATGATCAGGGGCCTTACCTCTTTCTATGGTTTTTGCAAGGTTATCGTTACCGTTTTCTCTTCAGTACCTCGATATACTTTAATTTTTACTTTATCGCCGATTTTCTTATCTGTATATAAGTATTTCCTTAATGCTGCGGCAGTATTTATTTTCGTTCCATCAATATCAACAATGATATCCTGTTGCTTAAGCCCTCCGTTCGCCGCTGCCGAGCCCGCTTCTATACTCGTCACCATTACGCCGGATTCTGCAGGTTCTGGAACATTTTGAATGTAATATTGCGGCAGTTCATCTATACTGGCCAAGCTGACTCCTAAATACGGACGCGTGATTTTTCCATTTTCAATCAGTTCCGTAACAATCGGAATCACATCATTACTTGGTATGGCAAACCCTAAGCCTTCCACGCCGTTTTCGGAAATCTTCAGACTGTTTATACCGATCACTTCCCCAGCGGTGTTGATCAATGCACCGCCGCTATTACCAGGGTTGATCGCTGCATCTGTTTGAAGGACATCAAGTGCCCACTCCCCGTCCGAGGTATCGACTGAAATGGTGCGTCCGGTCGCACTTACGATTCCTTGTGTAACCGATCTTGAAAAATCAAGTCCAAGTGGGTTGCCAATTGCCAATACTTCTTCACCTGGACGCATGCTATCAGAATTCCCGAATTTAATTCCCTCCGGTGCTTTCGAGGAATCAATTGTCAAAACCGCCAAATCCGTCAAAGCATCAGCCCCGACAACAGCTGCCGTTGCCTTTTGTCCGTCATACAATGAAATTTCGACTTCCTTAGCACCTTCAATAACATGATTGTTCGTGATGATATAGGCTTTCCCATCAACTTTTTTATAAATGACCCCTGAGCCAGTTCCGCTCTCTACCGTTTCGCTCTCCGTGCTTTGCCGCTGGTACGGGTTCTGGCTTTGCATCTCCTGTAAATTCACGACCCCTACAATCGATTTGGATGCTGATTCGACCATCTCTGCCCTATCATTTGAATCCGTACTTGCCGATAACTTTTCCGCCGTGACACTTTTATCCTTTTCAACACTGTCCGTTTGCTGTATTCCTGCCGTTTCGGTTGACTCATTCACTGAACTTTTCCCTTGATCTATAAAGTCTCCGCCAAATAAAAATACAGACGATGTAACCATAGAAGCAACCGTTCCGGAAACAAGGCTAGTTATCCAGAGAGACTTACCCTTTTTCCGTTCTGCCTTGACTCTGACTTGCTCCTCACCATTATAATTCTCCATCTTTATCCCTCCTATGATTGTCCTTTACTTGCCTCAATCATAAACAGGAAATATTAAAAAATTCTTAAGAAAATAAAGAATTAGGCTGTCTTTTAACAAAAATCATAAAATTTTATCGAATCCTGTATGTTTCCGCACCACAAAATAAAAAAGGCCAAACAGGGGCCTTAAATTCGACTATTCAGTTATCCTACATGACTTCATAAACTTCTTTGGTCTCCTTATTCACGCCATACCAGCCCCAAGTGGTTTTGTGGCCGCTTTTCTGACTAGGATCATCTACCTCGAAAACATGAAAAATATAATCTCCCTTTTCGGCATCATGATCATATTCGATTTGTAAATGTGAAAAATTTTCCATATCCACGTAATCCTTCACAAGCTTCTCCGCCTGAGATTTACTTAAGGCACGATCCGAATCCTTGCTTCCTTCTTTGCCTTTTGTATCCGTTGCCGCCTCATCTTCTGCTTTGAATCCTTCCTCAGTAGTTTCCTCCGCCGGTTTCGCTTCATCATTTCCCACTACTGCTTCTATCGTGGCTGAGTCTGAAACCGGGTGCATTTCCTCAGCCTTTGAAACCATTTGTTTGCCTTCCCGATATTTTGCTTTATATGTGGTTGCTTCTTCAAAATCTTTTTTGGCCGATTCAAAATCCTGTTCGTCGTATTTCTTCATTCCACTCGCCAGCAAACCGGAAAGATCCATTAGCTCCCTTGATTTAGGTGTTTTTCCTTCTTTATAAGCTAATTCAAATGCCTCGTGGGCTTCTAAATAATTTTCCTCATTCAACTGACTTTTCCCTAAATCCATGTTGGAGTCATAATTCCTTGTTACGCAGCCTGAAGCAATCAACACAAAAAAAACAACCATGATTGACCTCTTCACTATATCACCACTCCATTTACCATATTATTCTGTAAATCCATCTTAAACCATTTGATAAGGAATCCGATACCTTTATTTCCTATCTTTTTCATTAAGGAAATGTTTACTTTCATGATTAACTTTTTACAAATAGTGGTACAGAATAGATAAACGCTTGAAAGGGTGATGTGCAGAATGATACAGGAAAAACAGACCTACCATGTCGATTTGGTCAGCGGCGACGTACTCGGACAAAAACTTGAAGAGAATCCGAGCTTCACTGTACACGCAACTGATGAGGAACTTGCAGAATTGAAACAATGCTTGGAGGAACACCGGACAGATGACCTGGAGGCATATGCCCGATCACATGTGCCCTACCTTCTCTATCATCATGACCGGGCAAATGATAAATACGATGCAGCCATGAAAAGGCTTTATGCCCTCATTTATAAATTAGGGGATGAAACGGCACGAAATCATATTGAAGAAATTGGCATATTGAAAGATAACAAATTCGAGGGAAATGAAGAAGTGCAAAAGTTCAAATAAGAAATAGGAACAGAACCCGAAATTCAAAGGTTCTGTTCTTTTATGATCAAGTTTACAAAAGGGTTTCATTCCCTTGGGAATCACTATGCATTTTTAGAAGAGAGAATTTTCAATCCACATATTTATCCTTCAAATAATCCGAACCGATGCCGCCAATAACCATCAAAGCTAATGGTAAAAAATTCGATACAACTGGCATGCTTTTTAAAATGGTAATATCGGTGCCAGCAAATTTGTTAAGACCAAAAATAATTAATTTAGACACTAATAAAAATGCTCCTATTACTAACACGATATCAAAAAACATTTTCCTTTTTGGAAATGCTAACTGCTTACTTTCCCGTATTATTTTTTCTTTCAATTCCTCGTCACTCCTTAATAATTCATTTACCGTAATCTGAAATAAATCACTCAGATTAATGAGTACCTCAATACTTGGGTAATTTTTTCCCGTTTCCCATTTGGACACAGATTGGCGACTCACATGAATCTTCTCTGCAAGATCATTTTGTGACCAATTTCTTTTTTCCCGTTCTTTTTTTAATCGTTCGCTAAAAATCATAATAAGTTCATCGCCTTTCCTTCTCCTAGTATTGTGAGATGAATCGTGCAAAGTAAAGATAGTAATGAGCGCAATACTATGCAACCTATGAGTGACACCGAGGAATACCTTGATATACCAGGGTTTTCGTTTAATTTTATGGAACTGCTGCAGAAAGAAAAAACATGAAAACTTCCAGTTGATTTCAGAAATCCGCTCCCTTTCCGCCGACTGTCTGCCAAGCCTCCTCGGCGCAAGCGCCTCCGGGGTCTCGGCTAGACAGTTATTCGGCAGGAGTGTCGCAAATTTCTTCAATCTAATGAGGGTTTCATAAAACAATAAAACATTAATAAGTATAACCTATTTAGTTTTAAAATCATGGTTCGGGATGTACCCTCTAGAAGCCTTTGATCTGACCCAATAAAGTTAGAATATATCCATTATTACAATCATCAGCTGATCATAGTAAAATTAAAACATACTAAGATTAGTAGTGCGGACCAAGGCATTGGTCCACACTACTATTTTTTATATAGTAGAAATGAAGAATAGGTCGATCATGCCTTAGGATCTAGAATCCGTAATTAAAACGGACCTTCTTCATTTACCTTATTTGAATCAGGTTTTAGTATGTTGGATCCTAGAGATCGTGTATAAGAAATTAGAGTCGATAAGTGTAAGATGAAGGCTTCAATTTAAGAAAATTGTAGGAGGATAACATGAAACATGTAATTGCCTTTGACGTGAGTATGGGAAAGAGTTACATGGTCATTTATAATGGCTTGAAAAAATGTATTTATGAAGCTGAAATTAAACACACCAAACCTGAGTTTGAAAAGTTAAGAGCTCGGATTGATGAATTAATCGAAGGATATGAGGACCAACC
The DNA here is from genome assembly GCF_001054655.1 of Bacillus sp. 220_BSPC. Taxonomy (NCBI): domain Bacteria; kingdom Bacillati; phylum Bacillota; class Bacilli; order Caryophanales; family Bacillaceae; genus Bacillus; species Bacillus sp. 220_BSPC. The sequence goes on along the minus strand of NZ_JVPL01000189.1, from coordinate 303 downwards.
TTATATTGTGTTCGAATCAACTGGTGTCTATTCTCGGCAATTGGAACGCTTTATGCGTGATAACTATTATTCCTACTGCCTTTTAAACCCTCTAGAGGCTAAAAAGCAATGTGATGCCTTAAGGATTCATAAAACTGATAAAAGTGATGCCCATCAATTGGCTTTAACTCACTTCTCTGTCTCCCGAAGGGAGACAAACGGGACAGACACCCTGTTTCAACAGTTGAAGTCACTTTCGAGATTTTACAGTGAGCTTGATGATGAATTATCGGTAACTCGTAGTCGCATGCATAAAGTCATTCA